>NZ_JANQCY010000010.1:0-73906 GCF_024723595.1 Campylobacter sp. LMG 7929
TAAATGATAGATTTAGCAGGTGTGATTTGTTAATTAAAATAAAAACTTTGTAATTGATTTAAAAAATAGCAAGATTTTAAAAGCAATACAAGAGAGATGTTTTAAAGAATTTGGGTAATGTAACTAGGTTTAATAGATATATGCTTTTAAAACAAGGTTTTACAAATCCAAATTCACAAGATGAAGTTTTATATGATGATATTAAATCAATAACATAGATTGATATAAAGGTTTATATCAATCTGGATATAAATTTTAAATAAAATTTACCAAGAAGCTTTTTTATAAAGACTATATATTTTTTAAAAAAGTATTTTTAAACCAAAGTTTTTACTATGATAATAAAACCTATCATTTAAGAAATTAAACTTAAAAAATGAAAATTTGATTATCAAAATTCCTAGTGATTTTTCAAAGCTTTAGAAAATATTATAAAGTATGATAATAGCTCACATAGTATAATTAGTTTTATCTATGAAAAAGATTTATACCTAATATATAATTTAGGTGTAAAATAAATTATTATTATGGTTGTTTATATAATATACAAAAAGCTATTTTTGAAAATATAAAAACTCTTTTTTAATATTTTGAATATAATTTGCCAAAAAAACACTCGGGAGTAAAAAATAAATGGTGGATTTAGCAGGACTCGAACCTGCGACCAACCGGTTATGAGCCGGTTGCTCTAACCAACTGAGCTATAAATCCGCCAGAAGTTAAAATAAAAATGTTATTATATCTTTATTTCCTTAATTTAAATTTAGAATTTTATTTTTACCGCTTTTTCTATTGCTAAATATCTAAAGGTTATTAAATTTTGTAAAATTCCAAAGAAAATCATAAAAGTAGCAAAAGAACTCCCCCCATGACTAAAAAATGGCATAGGTATACCAACAACAGGAGCAAAACCTATGGTCATTGATATATTTACCGCTACGTATATAAAAATAAACAAAGCAATGCAATTTGTCACCACTCTTGTAAAATAATCATCTTTGAGCTTATAATTTAAACTCAATAAGTGAAAAATGAGTAAGGTGTAAAGCAGTATGATTACAACCGCACCGATAAAACCAAATCTTTCAGATAAATATGCAAAGATAAAATCACTCGTAGAAATAGGTAAAAATTTAAAATGTGTTTGTGTGGCTTCATCTGCTTTTTTTCCACTCAAACCACCACTTCCTATTGCAATGATGGATTGTTTTACATGGTAACTTGGCTCTTCAGCTAAGAAATCATGAATTCTTTGTTTTTGATAAGGTTTTAAAAAATCACTATAAATAATAGGCGAAGCTATAGCTATAGCTAAAAAAATACTAAGCCAAATTTTATAATTTACTCCTATGATAAAAAGCGTTCCAAAGCCTACTATTAAAAGCACTAAAGCTGTTCCTAAATCAGGTTCTCCTGCTATAAGTAAAAATGGGAGTAAAATATAAAAACTTAGCTTTAAAAATTGTTTTAAACCATAGCCATTATGCGGTGGTGGATTTTGATAAATCAAATAAGCTAGCATTAAAATAAAAGAGGGTTTGAAAATTTCAGAAGGCTGTATGGTAAAATGTGTAAAAGGTATCTCAAGCCATCTTCTAGCTCCAAGTTTTTCAACACCAAAAATATCCACACTCAAAAGCAAAGCTATATTAATCCAATATAGTACAGGTATAAGCCACATCAATCTTCTTAAAGGTAAAAAGAAAAAAAATGCAAATCCTGCAAAACCTACTAAAGTATAGATAAATTGCTTTTCGGCTAAGCGTGTATTTGCTTCATAAATTAAAAGAAAAGATATAGCTATGATAGGTAACACTAAAAGAGGTTGAACAAAATCAAAATGCGTTAGAATTCTTCTATCAAGTTTTATCAAAGCTAACCTTTTTTACAAAATATTGTGTAATTATATGCTAAAATTGCAAATTTTATCACAAGGAAATATAATATGCTAAAAATTTCATCACTTTGTGAAGAAAGATTGGATATTTTTTTATCAGATATACTTAAACAAAGTCGTTCGCAAGTTGCTAAACTAATCAAAGAAAATTGCATATATATTAATGAAAAATTAGAAAATAAAAGTTCTAAAAAAATAAAACAAAAAGATGAAATAAGTATTTTTTTACCTTTAGTAAAAGAAGCTAAAGAAAGCTACACGCCTGAGTTTGATATAGAAATTTTATATGAAGATGATGATGTTTTAGTTTTAAACAAAGCTCCTAATGTTGTCGTACATGGTGCAAGTAGTGTTAAAGAAGCGACTTTGGTGGATTGGCTTTTGCATAAGGGCTATGCTTTATCAAATTTAAATGGAGAGCATAGAGCAGGGCTTGTGCATAGACTTGATAAAGGCACAAGTGGAGCTATCATCATAGCTAAAAACAATCAAGCACATCAATTTTTAGCAAATCAGCTTTTAGATAAAAGTATGGGAAGATTTTATCTTGCTTTGAGTGACTTGCCTTTGAAAAATGATAAAATGAGTAATGAAAAAGCCATTATGCGTTGTCCTAATAATAGGCTTAAAAAAATTACTACAAATACCAAAAATCCTTTAGCAAAAAATGCAAAAACAGATTTTATAAATTTATTAAGTGCTAAAAACTGCTCTTTAATAGCTGCTAAATTATATACAGGAAGAACCCATCAAATCAGGGTGCATTTGGCAGATTTTAATCGCTATATTTTAGGAGATGAATTATACGGATATAAAGGAAAAATAAAGTATAATAGAGTAATGCTTCATGCGTATTTGATTTATTTTATTCATCCTAGGACTAAAGAGTTAATGTTTATAAAAGCTCCTATGTTTGATGATTTTTATCAAATTTTAAAAGAAAATTTTACACAAGGAGAGATAGATGAAAAAACTTCACTGGATTATCTTAAGTTCTGCTTTGGCTTTTAGTGCTTGTAGTACAACTATGAGTTCGCCTCAAATTGCTCAAGTAAGCGATACTTTACCAAAAATTTCAAATATTAAAAGTATAAGTGATATTACAAGCATAGCTTTTGAATGGGAACCTTTGTATGATCAAAATATAGCAGGCTATTACATTTATAGAGCAAATGCAGCTGGTGCACCTATGGAGCTTATAGCAAAAATTAAAAATAAATTTCAGACTCATTATACTGATACAAATTTAGAGCCAAATACAAGATATTATTATTCTATGAAAACTTTTAATGAGCTTGGGCAAGTTTCTCAAGATGGTGTAAGCATAGAAGCTTTTACCAATAGAGTGATTGATCCAGTGCCTTTTGTGCAAGCTATTGTGGGTTTGCCAAATCGTGTAAAAATAGTTTGGAGACCACACCCTGATGTAAGAGTAAATTCATACATCATTGAGCGTGCAAATATGAAAGATATGAAATTTAAAGAATTAACTAGGGTTAAAAATCGCTTAAGTGCTGAATATATAGATGATTCACTAAAGCCTGATGAGAGTTTTCAATATAGAATCATAGCTTTAACTTATGATGGTATTAAAAGTACTCCAAGTAAAATAGTAGAATCAACCACCAAAGCACTTCCTCCTATGGTAAGTAATTTACAAGCAAGTAAAGACGCGCCAAGAAAAATCATTTTAACTTGGAATAAAATTGACTATGCTGATTTTGCTTATTATAAAATTTATTCTAGTTCAACCACCTTTTTACCTTTTAGCGTGGTAGCTAAAACTTCTGAAAATACTTATGAAGATGTAGTTAAAGGCGTGGCTGAAAAAAGATATTATAAAGTGAGTATGGTCGATAAAGATGGCTTGGAAAGTCCTATAGCAAGTGAGCCTGTAGAAGGTATTACCTTAGGGGCACCATTAGCACCAAGTATTATTTTATGTGCTGTTGAAGATGATGGTATTAGAGTTGAATGGGTTGATAATGATGATAGAGCTAAAGAATACATAGTTAAACGAAGTGGAGGTGGAAGTAATGCTGTGTTTAAAGAGATTAAATCTAAACAATTAAAAGACATCACAGCTGTTCCTGGAAAAGTATATAGTTATGAAGTTATAGCTATTGATGCAAATGGTATAGAATCAAAAGCTTCTGATAAATTTACAGCGGTGAAGTAATGCCAAATTTTAAGTGTAAAATTCTAAAAGAAATTCAACTTCCTTTTGAAAAAGATGGGGTTGAATTCTTATGGCTTGCTAAAGGTGAAAATGTAGACTTGCTTTTTACGCGTATAAAGCAAGAAAACTTTTTTTTGCAGATTAAAAAAGATGAAAAAAAACAAGAATGGCTTATTAAAGGTGAAAAACACACTAAGCCTTCGCAAATTGGATATTTGCAAAAAGCTTTACTTGTGTTTAAAGAAAATTTCACTCAAGATGTAGTTTGTGAAGCTGTGGCGTTAAAACATACAAGGTTAATCCAAAAAACACCTTTAATTGCCAATGATTTAAAAGAATTACTAGAGCAAATAAAAAACAAAAAGCAAATTTTTATTGAAATAGGCTTTGGAAGTGGTAGGCATTTGCTTTATCAAGCAAGATTAAATCCTGACGTGTTAATAATTGGTATAGAAATTTACACCCCTGCGTTAGAGCAAGTAGCTAAACTTGCCTTAAGTGAAAACTTAAATAATGTTTTATTAATAGAAACTGATGCAAGATTATTATTAAGCGTACTTGAATCTAATCTAGTAGATAAAATCTTTTTGCATTTTCCTGTCCCTTGGGATAAAAAGCCTCACCGTAGGGTAGTGGGGTTAAATTTTGCAAATGAATGTGCTAGAGTTTTAAAAGAAAATGGACAATTTGAACTAAGAACGGATAGCTTTTTGTATTTTGATTTTACTTTGGAAACTTTTTTAACTTTTTCACATTTAAAAGCTTTAATCAAAAAAAATGAAAATTTAGAAATTTCAAGCAAATACGAAGATCGCTGGAAAAGACAAAATAAAGATATATATGATTTAATCATTAGTGGTTTTAGCAAGAGTGAAAGCTTAAGCAAGGATCAAAAATTTGTCATTGAAGATTTAAGATTAAACGCAGAAGAATTAGCTTGTATAAAAAAGAATTTTAAAAATGAAGTTTTTAAAGGTGAGGATTTTTTCTTGCATTTTGAAAAAATGTACATTAAAGATGACGAGCTTATCATTAAAATAGCTTTTGGTGCTTTTTATAAGCCCGAGCATGTTTATATAGCTTTAAACGCACAAAAGATAGAATTTATTTTTGAGCAGCCTTTTAAAACTAAAGAAAATTTAAAAGCTATAGAAAAATTAAGAGAAATATTGTATTCTTATATTAAATAATAATGATTTAAATAATTATCAAACAAATGATAAGGAAAAAGCAGTGATGATAGAAGCCAAAAAGCTTTGTCTTGGTTATGATGAGCTTGTTATAGAAAATGCTAGTTTTTCGCTAAAAGATAATGATTTTGTTTTTATCACAGGAAAAAGTGGTAGTGGAAAATCAACTTTGTTGAAATCTTTTTATGGGGATTTGGAGCCAATAAGTGGAAATTTAAAGGTTTGCAATAATGATTTAGTGGATATTTCTAATGCTGAGCTTTTACAGCTTAGGCAAAAAATAGGAATTATTTTTCAAGATTATCGTTTAGTTCAAGAATTTAGTGTAGAAAAAAATGTAATGCTACCTTTGATGATTAAAGGTTATAGTAAGAATGTATGCAAAGAACAAGCCGCAAAGCTTTTAAAGCATGTAAATTTAACTTTCAAAGCTGATAAGAAGCCAGCTCAGCTTTCAGGTGGAGAGCAACAACGCGTGGCTATGGCAAGAGCTTTAGCACATAATCCAAATTTACTCTTATGTGATGAACCAACTGGAAATTTGGATGAGTATTCTTCAGATATTATATGGACTTTATTAAAATCAGCTAGAGAAATACTTGGAACTTGTGTGGTGGTTGTTACGCATAGAATTCCTACTAATTTAAGACTTGATTATCGTCGTTTTAATATAGAAAATGGGAGAATGAATGAAATCTTTTAAAAATCATCTTTCTTTGATATTTGCTTTAATGGTAATGATGTTTGCTTTTGAGTTTTTAATCATTACAAACAAAACTATAGAGCATTATGAAAAACTTTTAAATAAAGATTATAATATTATTTTAGTAGGTAAAACTCATTTGGATAAAAAAAGCATAGAGGATCAAGTAAATCATTTTCAGTCTTTAGAAATTTTAAATCCAAATGAAATGATAGATAGACTTAAAAATGATATATCAGCTAAAAATATAGAAGTTTTAAAGGCTACATTGCCAAAATTTTATACTTTAAAACTCAATAAACTTTTATCAGAAGATGAACTAAATACTTTAAAAGATAAGCTTTTAAAAAATCCTAATATTACTAGAGTAGAGACTTTTGCTAAAACGCATACAAAAATTTATAAACTTTTGGTTTTAGTGAAATTTTTATTATGGTTTTTCTTGTTTATTATAATATTGCTTAGCTTTGTATTATTGCTTAAGCAAATGAAAATTTGGCTTTTTGAGCATACTCAAAGAGTAGAAATCATGTGTTTACTTGGAGCACCGTTTTGGTTTAGATCTTTTATGCTTTATAAGATTGTTTTTACTGATTGTTTTATAGCATTTTTATTGCTTGTATTATTTTTTACCCAAGTTTATGATCTTGAATCCATTAAACTAGCCTTACAAAGTGTGGACATTAGCTTACCTAAAATAAGTATTTTCACACATTTGTTTTTGATTTTTTTAGCAATGCTTTGTGTTTGTTTTGCTTGTGTGAATTTTGTAATGTTTAAGGTTAGAAAATGAAAAAATGCTTTTTGCTTTTTTTGTTTTCTTTTTCTGTTTTATTTGCAAATGAAATTGCACAAAAACAAAAAGATATTAAAGAAAATGAGCGCATAGTAAAGCAACTTTCTAAAAAGTTAGAGGATTTAGCAGGTGAAATTTTAGATAATGAAAAAAATCTAAAAAAAATTGCTTCAGAAATTAGCACTTTAACTTCGAAAACTTCTAAACTTGAAAGCTCAGTAAAAACTCAAATAAAAGCGCTAGAGCAACTCAATGCGCAAAATAAAGATCTTTTGCAAAATAAAAACAAAATAGAAGGGAAGATTATTGATTTAATTGCTAAAGATTTTGCTTATGATTTGGCAATTCCTAAAAATTATATTGAAAGTGAAGATAGTATCATAGCTTTAGAATTAGTTGGGGTTTTGGATAAAATTTTCAAAGAAGAATTTTATCAAATTTCAAAAGATTATGAAAATATAAGTAAAAAAATAGAAGAAAAACAAACTCAAATTACCACAATCAATAATAATTTAAAAGCCTATAAAGATCAAATCGATGAGCTTAAAAATCTTAGAAAAAAGCAAGAACAAGAAATAGCTAAGCAAAAAACAGATAAAGAAATTTATACTAGAAAACTTTCTAATTTACAAGCCCAACAACAAGAATTGAGAAAAACACTTAATAAATTAAAAATTATTAAAGAAAAAGAAGAAGAAAAATTAGCACAAAAAAAAGAAGATAAAAAACCAAGCTCAAATGTTAAACAAGTAGGCTCAAGTTATCAAACAAGCAGTGTTAAACGCTATAGCGGTCCTAAGACAATCGCTCCTTTAGAATCTTACACGGTAAAGCAAAAATTTGGAAATTATGTTGATCCTATTTATAATATTAAAATTTATAATGAAAATGTGGTTTTAAAAAGCGACAGTGCTAATGCTGCAGTAAGAAATGTCTTAGATGGTAAAGTAGTTTTTGCAAAAGCAACTCCAACTTTAAAACAAGTTGTGATTGTTGAAAATAAAGATGGTATACATACTATTTATGCGCATTTAGATAAAATTGCACCTGGTGTTAAAGTGGGTAGAAATATCAAAAAAGGTTATATTATAGGTAGGGTTGAAAGTGATTTAACTTTTGAAGTAACGCAAAAGAATTTTCATATCAATCCTTTAGAGATGATTAAATAAATTAGTTTTTTTTAATGCGAATTTTGATATAGTTTCAAATCAAAGGAGAAATTTAATGAACAATAAAAGAAAAAGAGTATTGGTTAAATTTTCTGGAGAAGCTTTGGCTGGAGAAAATGGGTTTGGTATAGAAAATTCTATTTTAAAATACATAGCTTCTGAAATAAAAAGCTTGATTAATGAAAATGTTGAAGTAGGTATAGTAATAGGCGGTGGAAATATCATTAGAGGGGTATCTGCTGCAAGAGATGGACTTATAAAAAGAACAAGTGGTGATCATATGGGTATGCTTGCTACTGTGATTAATTCTATAGCTATGCAAGAAGCATTAGAAAGCGCTGGACTTGATGTAAGGGTTCAAAGTGCTATTCAAATGGAAGCATTCTGTGAAACTTATATCATGAGAAGAGCACATAGACACTTAGAAAAAGGACGTATAGTTATTTTTGCTTGTGGTACGGGTAATCCTTATTTTACTACAGATACTGCTGCGACTTTAAGAGCGGTAGAAATTCAAGCAGATATGATCATTAAAGCAACTAAGGTAGATGGAATTTATGATAAAGATCCTAAAAAATATGATGATGCAATTATGCTTAATGAGTTAAGCTATGAAAGAGCTTTGCATGATAATATTAAAGTTATGGATGATACTGCAATAGCCTTAGCTAAAGATAATGCTTTACCTATTGTGGTATGTAATATGTTTAAAGAAGGAAATTTATTAAAAATCATCCAAGGCGATATGAGTTTATGCTCTATTGTTAAAAATCAAGATTAAGGATAAAAATGAGAGTAGAACAAATAGCTGCAAAAGCATTAAAAAAACTAAAAGATGATAGATATAAACTAGCTCTTGTAGTAGCTAAAAGAGCTGAAGAGCTTGCAAATGGTGCAGAACCTTTAGTAAATTTAGATAAGAATAAATACAAATATACCGACATTGCTTTACATGAAATAGCAGAAGATAAAATCGTTTTAGAGGGATTTATTGAAGCTAGTAAATGATGAGTTATTGTTAGATAAACTTGTTGATGATGTTAAAAATTGTAAGGATTTACAAAGAGCAAAAGAAATCCTTTTTATGGTCTTTCCACAATCTGCTGTTTTAGAAAAAGCAGTAGATTTTTGTATCCAAAAACACGAAGGACAATTTAGAAAAAGCGGAGAACCATATGCAGTTCATCCTATATTAGTGGCTTCTTTTGTGGCTTTTTTAAGTCCAGTGCAGTCTATGATCATAGCTGCATTATTACATGATGTGTTAGAAGATACAAATTGCAATGAAGAAGAATTGAGTTTAAATTTTGGTGAAGAAGTCACCAAATTGGTTCAAGGCTTAACCAAAATAGTCAGTATTAGAGAAGATCATCTTACACGCTCTAATTCTAATGAAAAACTTGCAAAATCTGCTTTGACTTTTAGAAATATGCTTTTAGCTGGTGTTGAAGATGTGAGCGTGCTTGTAATAAAGCTTTGTGATAGATTGCACAATATGCTTACTTTAAATTTTTTAAGAGAAGATAAACAAAAAAGAATCAGCGAAGAAACCTTGGTGGTATATGCGCCTATAGCTCATAGACTTGGAATTTCAAGTATAAAAAATTTGCTCGAGGATTTAAGTTTTAAGTTTTTATTGCCTGATGAATATGCACAAATTGATAATTATATAAATGCAAAAGATCAACAAATTCAACTTGGATTTAATGAATTTATCTCAAAAATAGAAATGTTATTTTTGGAAAATGGGTTTAGACAAGGTAGTTTTGTTATACACAAAAGAATTAAACATAATTATTCTATTTATTTAAAAATGCAAAGAAAAGGTGTAGGACTTGATGAAGTTTTAGACCTTTTGGGTGTAAGAATTTTGGTTGAAAAAGTTTATGATTGTTATTTGGCTTTAGGAATTTTACATACACATTTTAATCCTTTAATTTCAAGATTTAAAGATTATATAGCTTTGCCAAAACAAAATGGTTATCAAACCTTACATACAACGCTTTTTGATGCAAAAAATATCATAGAAGCTCAAATTCGCACCTTTGATATGCATAAGACTGCTGAATTTGGTGTGGCAGCGCATTGGAAATATAAAGAAGGAAATATAACAACACCAAATTTAGATTGGCTTGCAGATATTTCTATGCATGGTAAAGAAGATGGCAATGCTGTGCAAGATTGTGATGCTATCGAACTTTATGAATATGCAAAAGATAGTTTATATATAGAAGATATAGCAGTATATTCTCCAAAGGGTGAAATTTTTACTTTGCCGCGCGGGGCTACGGCTTTGGACTTTGCTTATGAAGTTCACACCAAAGTAGGACTTCATGCAAAAACTGCGTTTGTTAACCGCATGAGAGTACCACTTTTAACCGTGCTTAAAAATGGAGATATAGTTAGCATTGAAACTTCCGAAGAAGAATTTTTTAGATGTTCATGGATAGATAGCGTTAAAACAGGAAAGGCTAGAGCTAGTATAAGAGATTTTTGCAAGCAAAAGAAAAAAGAATTAAATAACAAAATTGCTGTTAATCTTTTATCTACTGTTTTTAATAAAGATTCTAAACTTATAGAAGAATGGCTTGAAAAAGAAAATTTTAATAAAAAGCTAAGACAAATTGCTTTGGATTTTAATTATTTTAAAGATGTAATTATTGCTCTAAGAAAATATATGGGGCAAAATCAAGCAGCTAAATTTGAACAAAATGAGCAAAAATTTGAAAGCATAGTGATTGGTTCTAATTATAAAATAACCACGATTAATTTTGATTATTGTTGTAGGCCTAAAAGAGGAGATGAAATTATTGCTTTTAGGCATTCAACTGGAGCAACGATACACCATAAGCTTTGTGAACAAGCAATGAAAATGATAGAAGATAACAAAGAAATGGTTTTTGTTTTTTGGAATGATAGTTCGATAAAAAGTTACAAAATCATCGTTTCTATAGAAAATAAAAAAGGTTCTTTAGCAGATTTTCTAACTACTTTAGCTAAAATGCAGATTAATGTTTTAAGTATTAACTCAGCTGATTCAGAGCCAGTCGTTGCAAACTATTTTGAAGTACAAGTTGAGTTACCTAATAATATAGATCTTGAGAATGCAAAAGAAAGATTAAAATCTAGATATAAAATTTTAGATTTTACATCTTTAAATGATGCATATAATAATCACTAAAAAAGGTTTTTTATGGATATTAATGAAATTATTAAAGAAATTAAACGAGGAATAGCAGAAATTATTGATGAAGAAAGATTAGTTTCTTTAGTAAAAAATTACTATGAAAAAGGTGAAAATTTTTTTGTAAAGGCTGGTTTTGATCCTACGGCTGCTGATTTGCATTTGGGTCATACTGTGGTTTTGAGCAAAATGGCTTTGCTTCAAAAGCATGGGGCTATAGTGCAGTTTTTAATAGGTGATTTTACTGCTCAAATAGGTGATCCAACAGGAAAAAGTGCTACAAGAAAAAAACTTGACAAAGAAGAAGTACTTAAAAATGCTAAAACTTATGAAGAACAAGTTTTTAAGATTTTAGATCCAAATAAAACTCAAATTCATTTTAATTCTAAATGGCTAAATGAGCTTGGTACTGCTGGTATAGTAGAGCTTACTTCGACTTTTAGTGTTGCTAGAATGCTTGAAAGAGATGATTTTACTAAGCGTTTTAAAGAGCAAAGTCCTATATCAATTTGTGAGTTTTTATATCCGCTTTTGCAAGGTTATGACAGTGTTGCATTAAAAAGTGATATAGAAATGGGTGGAACGGATCAAAAATTTAATCTTTTAATGGGTAGACAGCTTCAAAGAGTATATAATTGTCAAAAAGAACAAGCGGTAATGATGATGCCATTGCTTGAAGGCCTTGATGGTGTAAATAAAATGAGTAAAAGCTTGGGAAATTATATTGGTGTAACTGAAAATGCCAAAGATATGTATGCTAAAGTTTTGAGTATAAGTGATGAATTGATGTTTAGATATTATGAACTTTTAAGTGAAAAAAGCCTAAATGAAATTTCACAAATAAAAGATGATATTAAAAATGGCTCATTGCATCCTAAAAAAGCTAAAGAAAATTTAGCTTTAGAAATTACTGCGCGTTTTCACTCAAGCGAGTGTGCTTTAAAAGCTAAGGAAGAATTTGACAAAGTCCATAGCGCAAAAGAACTTCCTAGTGATATGCCAAGTTTTACTTTAGAAGGTAGTATTTGGCTTGCAAAAGCTATAGTAGAGTGTAAAATGGAAAGTTCTACTTCAGCTGCTAGAAGATTGATTAATTCAAATGCAGTAAGTGTTAATGGAGAAAAAGTTCAAGATGAACAATTCCAACTAGAAAGCGGTGAATATATTTTACAAGTTGGAAAAAGAAAATTTGCAAAATTAAAGGTAATATGATGAGTTTTAAAGCTTTAAAAATTGGAAAGCATGAGATAAAATATCCTATTTTTCAAGGTGGCATGGGACTTGGTATAAGTTGGGACAAACTTGCTTCTGCAGTTTCTTTAAATGGTGGATTAGGGATTATTTCTTCGGTAGGAACTGGATATTATGAAAATAGAACGCATATAGATAAAGAGTTCAATGCAAAGCCTTATGGTAGTGATAATTTTTACTCAAAAGCAGGCTTAAAAGCTTTGATAGATAATGCTAGAAAGGTTTGTAAAGATGCACCTTTAGGCTGTAATATTTTATATGCAAGTAATAATTATGCGCAAATTGCTCGTAATGCTTGTGAGGTTGGTTTTAATGTGATAGTTTCAGGAGCAGGGCTTCCTACAAATTTGCCTGAATTTACACAAGATTATCCTGATGTTGCTTTGGTGCCTATTGTATCATCGGCTAAGGCTTTAAAAATTATCTGCAAAAGATGGCAAAGCAGATACAATCGCTTGCCTGATGCGGTTATAGTTGAAGGACCAAAAAGCGGTGGACATCAGGGTTTTACTTATGAGCAATGTTTAATGGATGAATATCAGTTAGAAAATGTAGTACCACAAGTTGCGCAAGAAATTAAAAACTGGGGAGATATACCATTAATCGCCGCGGGTGGAATTTGGGATAAGCAAGATATAGAAAAAATGATGTCTTTAGGAGCAAGTGGCGTTCAAATGGGAACTCGATTTATAGGAACTTTTGAATGCGATGCTAGTGATGATTTTAAGCAAGTATTGCTAGATTGTAAAAAAGAAGATATTGAGCTTTTAAAATCTCCAGTTGGCTATCCTGCAAGAGGGGTAAGAACTAATCTTTTAAATTTAGTAGATAAAAGAATGGGGCCAAAAATTTCTTGTGTGAGCAATTGTGTTGCACCATGCGGTAGAGGCAAGGAAGCTACTAAGGTGGGTTATTGTATAGCAGATAGATTATATGATGCTTGGAGCGGTAAAAAAGAAACAGGCTTATTTTTTACAGGAGCTAATGGATATAGACTAGATAAGCTTATTAGTGTAGAAGAGCTAATGAAAAAATTAGTTAATGGCGAAGATGCTTAGAATATTTTTTATTTTTTTATTATTTTGTTTTAGTGTTTTTGCTAATGCAGAAGTTAAGAAATTTGATCAAAATTTTTTAACTTCTAATTCAGAAGAAAAACTACAATTACACCAGCAATTAAAATCTTTGTATATACAAAGTGTGATTAATGATAATAATGAAGAAAAAAATGAGATTTTAAAAAGATTAATCATAAGTTCAAATTCTTTAGGCTTTGATGATAAAGCTTATGTGCAAGAGCTTAAAGAAAGCGGAGTAAGTGAAGAAGAAATTTCACGTTTAAAAAATGCTTTAAAAGTTATACAAGATCAAAAAATAAAAAAAGAACAAACAAAAATTGAAACTAATACCACATTACCTATTAATAAAAAAGAAGATAAAAAAGAAGATAAAAAAGAAGATAAAAAAGAAGATAAAAAAGAAGATAAAAAAACTCCGGTGCAAAAAGAGCTTTTTGTACTTGATGTAAAGAAATCAGACAATGGTATCTTACTTGATTTAAGTGAAAAAATCAGCCAAAAAGACATTAAAAACTTTACTCTCAAAGGTGATAAAAATTTTCGTTATGTCGCAGATTTTGATGGGATTTTAAAAGGACCTAAGAGAACTTTTGAATTTAAAGATTTTGATATTATCGTATCGCAATTTAACCCAACAAGTATGCGTTTGGTCTTAAGTTCAAAAAAAGAATTAAAGATCAAAATAGAGCTTAAAGATCAAAGTCTTTTTATGGGGCTTGAAAAAGTAGAAAAAAAAGAAGAACCCAAACCTATAGTTAAAAAACAAGAAGAAGCTAAAAAAACAGGAGTAAAAAAAGAAGTTGTTAAAAATGAGCCTTTATACATTTTAAAATCAAGTAAAGATAAAAATGGTGTTAATTTAAAATTAAACAATGATATTGATATTGAAGATATTAAAATCAATTCTTTTAAAGATGGTAAAACATATCGTTCTATTGTAAGCTTTGAAGCTATTTTAGAAGGCGATAGAAAAAAAATCGATATCAATAAAAATCAATCCATCACAATAGTGCAGTTTAATAAAACTACAGTAAGAGTTGTTTTAAATTCTACTAGTGATTTTAAAACTAATCTTGATTTAGACGATGAGGAATTATTTATAGGCTTTGAAAAAAAGGTCAAGAAAGCACCGACAAAAACTACTTCAAAAACGGCAAAAGCTACCGTTAAAAAATCAGGTAAAATCATAGTAATTGACCCAGGTCATGGAGGTAAAGATCCAGGTACTTTGGGTGATAAGGGTGTTAGAGAAAAAGATGTAGTTTTAAGCGTGGCTTTAAAACTTGGTAATGAGCTTAAAAAACGCGGATATAGAATTTATTATACTAGAAGTACAGATAAATTTATAAACTTAAGAGATAGAACCTCTATGGCTAATGAAAAAATGGCGGATTTATTTATTTCTATCCATGCAAATGCAGCTCCAAATAAACAAAGAGCTAAAACTTTACAAGGTATTGAAACCTTCTTTTTATCGCCTGCAAGAAGCGAAAGAAGTAAAAAAGCTGCTGAGTTGGAAAATCAATCCGATTTTGAAGAGATGAATTTCTTTTCAAAACAAACCTTTTTAAATTTTTTAAACCGTGAAAAAATCGTTGCTTCAAATAAATTAGCTATTGATGTTCAAAAAAAGATTTTAAGTAATGTAAGAAAAAAATATAAAGTTGTGGATGGTGGAGTTAGAGAAGCTCCATTTTGGGTTTTAGTGGGTGCGCAAATGCCTGCTATATTGATTGAGACAGGTTATATTAGTCATCCTAGTGAAAGAAATAGATTAACAAATAAAAATTTCCAAGAATTATTAGCTATTGGTATTGCTAATGGCATAGAGAGTTATTTTTATAAAAATCAATGAAAAAAGCAAATATTATCATTAAAAACAATGCGCCTTTTTCTTTAGATTTTGATGATTATTATTTTAATTCTAGCGATGGTTTAAGCGAGAGTGAATTTATCTACACTAATGTTTTTGAATTTCAAACAAAACAAACTATCATTGCAGAGCTTGGTTTTGGTATAGGTTTAAATTTTTTCCTCACTTTAAAGCGTTTTATAAAAGAAAAAAAAGAAAATCAAAGACTATTTTATCTTAGTTTTGAAAATTTTTATATAGAAAAAGAAACATTAAGAGAAATTTATAAAAATCTTGGTTTTTATGGGGAATTTAAAGAGCTTTTAGAGCAGTTTTTAAAATTTTATCCCCCATGTAAAGATGGAGTTTATAGATTTTATTTTCAAGATTGTTTTTTAGATTTGGTATTTGGTGATGCTAAAGAAAAGTTGCAAAATTTAGACTTTAAAGCTGATGTTTGGTATTTAGATGGTTTTACCCCTGCTAAAAATCAAGAGATGTTTGATGAGGATATTATAAACAAAGTTGCTAAAAATTCAAAAATAAATGCCAAGGTTTTAACCTTTTCCTCTGCAAGCATTTTAAAAAAAGCTTTAATTAAAAATAATTTTCAAGTACAAAAAATCAAAGGTTTTAGAAAAAGAGAAATGATACAGGCTGTTTTTAATGGCCTTGAGTTTGAAGATAAATTTGCTTATTTTAACACTCCAAGTTTAAAAAAAGAGATACAAAAAATAGCCATCATCGGAGCAGGTATAGCCGGAGCTAGTATAGCTTATGAGCTTTCTTTAAGAAATGTTCAAGTAGATGTTTTTGAAAAAGAAAATTCATTAGGAAAAGGTGCTTCTGGAAATATCAATGGAATTTTAAGCTCTTTGATTTTAAAACCTGATGTTTTATTGGGTGAGTTTTCACAATATGCTTTTTTAGAAGCAAGTAGATTTTATAGACAAATTTTAGATTTAATTCCACAAGGGGTTTATGAATTTGCTCATAATGAACTTATGCAAGAGCGTTTTGATAGTCAAAAAGATAATGTTTTATTTGAAATTATCAACAATCAAGCCTTTTTAAAAGATGGAGCTTGCATAAAACCTCAAGAGCTTGTGAAAATGCTTTTACAAAAAAGCAAGGCTAGAGTATTTTTTGAGCATGAATTTAAAGATTATTCTTATAAAAATGAGAAATTTTCTTTACAATTTAGCAATCAAAAAACATTAAAAGATTATGATGTGTTAATTTATGCTCAAGGTGCTGATGTTAAGAATTTCTTAGAATATAAATACATGAAATTAAGCAGTGTTAGAGGTCAATGTACTCATTTAAAACCATTTTTAAAAAATTCTCATGCTTTATCTTCAAAAGGCTATATTTGTCCTATCAATGAAGAATTAAATTTGCAACTTATTGGTGCAAGTTATGATAGATTTAATCAAGATACAACGCTTTCTAAAAAAGATGATTTGCAAAATATTGAGAATATAAAAGAATTTTTGCATGTTGAAAATTTAGAAATTATGGGTGGAAAAGTAGGATTTAGATCATATTCTAGTGATAGATTTGCCATAATAGGTCAAGCCTATGATGAAAATTTTTATATGCAAAGTTATAAGGCGCTTTTATGGCATAAAAATAAAAGTCAAGTAGCACCAAATGATTTTATTCCTTTGTATTTTTCTATTGCTCATGGATCTAGAGCTTTTGCTAGTGCTATTATTGGAGCTAGAATACTTAGCGCATTAATCTTTGATGAGCCAAAAATAGAAAAAGATTTTTTACATGCTACTCATCCTGCAAGATTTTTAATCAGAATGTTAAAAAAGGGAAAAATTTTATAATAAGTAGTTTTTTTGTCTGAAATGCTATTAGCTATATTGTAAAAATATAATGCTATTATAAATATAGAGTTAGCAATATTTCATGATAAATGTGAAATTTTGTATCTTTATAAAATAATACATTAGAGGTTGAGTGAAAAAATACATTTTTTTAAGCTGTATATGCATAAATGCATTTGCTTTAAATTTAGAAGAAAGCTTAGGTGAGGGTGAGGCTAATATTAGCAAATATCAAAAGTCAAACACTGTTTCTAAGCAAGTATTTTTTCAAAAACCACAAGAATACCAAGCTCAAAGTACAGATCTTAGTTCTTTTGCTAGTAATTCTTTAGGTCAAGTTTTAAATTTAAGCTCTAAGGATAAAACGGAGGCTAATTTAGACTATGATGCTTTAAATGTAAATATAAAAAATATTAATTCAATACTAGATTATGAAAATGCTACTTTACTTTTGGAAAAACAAGCAAGAATAGGGCAATTAGAACAAGCTTATTCTTTAGGACTTATTAATCGTTATGAATTTGATGAGTTTAATTTAGGTTTTAATTATTTTAATGATCAGTATAAAGAAGCTTATGAAAAAAATAGTTTTGGTGTTGAATTTCAATTTAGTCATTATTTTAAAGCATATGCTAATCACTATAATATAAAGGAAAATGATAGTGAAGATAGCACAGAGCTTGGTTTGATGTTTGATTTGCCTTATTTGAATGTTTTAAATGTAAATTCTAATATAAAAGAATTACAAAATCAATATAACATTACTTATTCTCCAATTTCTATTTTAGATTTATCACTTAATTATCAAGATGAAAAAACTAGTGCCAAAGATCAAACAGCAATGTGGGTAAGATTTAGACTAAATTATGAGCAAAGTTTAAGTAAGCAATTTTATAATAGTTTTTACCGTAAAAACAATATAGGTGAATTTAATCGCTATGATTTTGCTACTAGGACTTATTAATTACTCATAAAACGAGCAATATCATTATAAGTTACAAACACCATTAAACTTAAAAGCAAAGCCATACCGAAATAACTAAGATATTCAAAACATACTTTTGGTACCTCTTTTTTAAAAGTTAACTCATAAAGGTTAAAAAGTATATGCCCTCCATCTAGCGCTGGAATGGGAAGTAAATTTAATACTCCAAGATTGATAGAAATTAAAGCAGTGATTAAAAATAAAACCACTATGCTAGTATTTGCTGCTTTGGAAGTTATATCCACCATAGTGATGATTCCACCCATATTTTTAGCGTCTAATTCCCCGCTGATGATTTTAGCAAGACCTTTAAAAATAAGTAAAGAAGCTTCTATGCTTTCTTCATAAGCATATTTTAAACTACTAAATCCTGGATGATAAATAGTAACAAACTCACCCTTAGGTGCTATGCCAATTAGTGGTTTTTGAACTTTTTGATAAAACTCATTATAACCTTGATCAATTTGTGGAGTTAGGGTGATGTTGATGAGTTTACCATCGCGTTCTATACTAAGTAAGGTTGGTTTTATATGCACAAGTTTACCGATTTCTTCAAAGCTTTGAATTTTAACTCCATCTATAGCTAGGATTTTATCTCCAATTTGTAAATTTGCTTTTTGCGCAGCTGAGTTTGGTGTTATATTGCCAATAACAGGTGCAAGTTTTTGAACTCCTAAAAAACCTATGGCTGTATAAAGTAAAAATGCTAGAAAAAAGTTAAAAAATGGTCCTGCGAAAAGTATGTAAATTCTAGCTAGAGGACTTAGAGTGTTATAGCTATTTGGTTCGTAATTTTTTTCGCTAGGATTTAAATCATCTTGTCCTTTGAGTTTAACATAACCACCAAAAGGTAGAGCAGATAAGCGATATTCTGTGTTTTTGTAAGTTTTTTTAAAAACAGCTCTTCCAAAGCCTATACTAAAAATTTCTACATCTACTTTCATATGTTTTGCGGCTAAAAAATGTCCTAACTCGTGAAAAAAAATTAAAAAAGATATAACCAAAAGCGTTATTAAAAAGCTAAAAGAATAAAATTTAAAGCCAATGGCTAAGATGATAAATAAAAATAAATATGATTTCAAATTATACCTTTTTTAAATGTTTTGTATAAGCTAGTATGTATTCAAAAGCTGAATAAAGTGTAAGTACTAAGGCAATAAACAACAATGTATTAGCAAAAGGCCATTGCATGATTAAAAATATAATGGCTATCATTTGAAAGGTTGTTTTTATTTTTCCTGCAAAAGAAGCACTTACGTCAAATTTTTCACTCACCATAACCACTCTAAAACCGGTTATAAAAAATTCTCTTACTAGAATAATATAAATCATCCAAGGATCGGCTTTTTGGGTGAGTAATAATCCTAAAAAAGCAGCCAAAACAAGCATTTTATCTGCTAGTGGATCTATAATAGCTCCAAGTTTTGTAGTTTGATTCCAAGTTCTTGCAATATAACCATCAAAAAAATCAGTCAAGGCAGCTATACCAAAAACAACACAAGCAAAATAATTTACCCAACTAGGATGAATATTTTCAAAATCATTAATAAGTAAAAAAAACAAAAGTGGAGCTAATAATATCCTTATAAATGCTAAGATATTAGGTAAATTCATTGTTTATTAATCCTTGTGTTTAAAGAAAATACCCCAAAATGGGGTAATGAATCATTTAAAAGTTGTACCACCATCTACGATTAAGGTGTGTCCTGTGATCCAATTTGCTTTATCAGAACATAAAAATAAACATGCTCCTGCTAAATCTTGAGGCTGTCCAATGCGGTTTAATGGACTAAGATTAATAGTTGCATTTTTAACTTCTTCATAATTTGTGAATGCTTTAAGCGCGTCAGTGTCAATTGGTCCACCACTTACTACATTTACACGGATGTTTTTAGAACCAAGTTCAGTTGCAGCATATCTTGCCATAGCTTCTACCGCTGCTTTAGCTGTACCGTGTCCTGCATAGTTTTCAATATGTACTAAATTTCCTGTTGAAGAAATAGATAATATACTACCCCCGCCGACTTTTTCCATTCTTTTTGCTGCTTCTTGTGCTCCAACAACAAAAGCATTTACAGTTGCTGTAAAGATATTATTAATACCTTTTGGTTTTAATTTCATAAATTTAGTATATCCACCTACAACAGCACGACCTGAGATAATAGCATTAGAGATGAAAAAATCTATTCTGTCAAAATCTTGATCGATTTTTTCAAATAATTCTTTATAAGTTTCTGGTTCAAGTATGTTAAACTCGTAAGCCTTTGCTTTGATTTTATAGTTATTTTCTAAATCTTTTACAATTTCTTGAGCTAAATCTGCGTTAGAATTATAAGTAAAAGCTACATTGGCTCCTGCTTTTGCAAACTCATATACAATAGCTTTACCAATCCCTCTTGTTCCACCGCTAATTACTAAAGTTTTATTTTGAAAAAAAGTATCCATTAAAATCCTTTGATATTATAGTTTTTCATAATCGCTTCTATTTTTGCTAAATTGCAATCACTAGGTTTACAAAGTGGCAAACGATATTCTAAAGTAGGAGTTAAACCTGCTATATACATTGCTGCTTTAATAGGTATAGGATTGCTTTCGCAAAATAAAATTTTATTGATATTATACAACTCATCATTAATTTTTTTAGCTTCGATGTATTTTTCTTCTAAAGCTAGATGAGTTAATTTTGAAATCATATCAGGAAGTAAATTTGAAGTAACTGAAATCACACCTTTACCACCATTTGAAAGTATAGGATAATTAATCGCATCTTCTCCGCTTAAAAGCATCATTCTAGGCTCATGTGCTAGCAAATCAACGCATTTATCAATGCTCCCGCTAGCTTCTTTTACCCCATAAATATTTTCACAATCTCTAAATAATCTTATAATGGTTTCTGTTTGAAGCTCACAACCTGTTCTTCCTGGCACGTTGTATAAAAGTACAGGTATATCTATACTTTTTGCTATTTCTTTATAATGTAAATACAAACCTTCTTGTGTGGGTTTGTTATAGTATGGAGTAACGCTTAAAATACCATCAGCTCCATGCTCTTGTGCAAATTTAGCCAAACTTACAGCTTCATGGGTAGCATTGCTTCCTGCTCCTGCTAAAACCTTACAAGAACTTCCCTTGCAAGCATCTAATGCTATTTCTATACAAATTCTATGTTCTTCATGGGTTAAGGTGGCACTTTCTCCGGTTGTTCCAACAGGCACTACTGCATCAATCCCATTTGCTATTTGTCTTTTGATGAGTTTGTGGTAAGTTTGTTCATCTAATTTTCCATTTTTAAATGGAGTTATTAAAGCTGTCATTGCTCCTATAATGATTTTATTGTCCATTTTCACCCCTTTTTAAGATTATTGTAGTAGATTTGTTTTCATTGAAATATTTTCTAGCACAATGAATTAAATCATCTTTGCTTAGATTTTCTATATTTTTTTCATAATCAAGTAAAGGTTTTAAATCACCTTTGGCAAGATAAGAGCCATAAATATTTGCAACGCTACTTGCATTGCTTAGTGAAAAAATAAAATCACTTTTTACAGTATTTTTGATTTTTTCCATGATAGTATCATCAAATTTAGCATTTTTTACATCTTCAAGAATTTTTAAAAGCTCTTTTTCAACATCTTCTGCTTTTATACCTTCATTGCAAACACAAATAAATATAAATAAATTCTCATCTATATTTTCGCTTGCATAAGCATAAAATTCATTGATAAGTTCTAATTTATCAATTAAAATTTCGCTTATTAAAGAACTTTTTCCATTTCCCAAAAGTTCGCTTAATGCACAAAGTTTTGGCATATCCTCATGATTAAATGCAGGAATTTTATACGCAAGTGCTAGTAATTGTGTATCGCTTTCTTTATGCAAGATCACACGTTTAGCACCATCTTGCTCAGGTTCTTTTTCATGAACTATAGGGATTTCTTTGGTATTTTTTATATCTTGAAAATGCTTTTTAGCTAAAGTAAATACTTCATCTTCGTTAATATCGCCACTTACAAGCAAAATAGCATTTTTAGGTTGATAAAAAGTTTGATGAAAATCTTGTATATCTTCTATTTTCCAATTTTGTATATCTTTAAAAAAGCCTATCGGGGTCCAGTGATATGGATGGTGTAAAAAGGCATGATTGTATAATCTAAAATACAAATATCCCAAAGGATTATTATCAGTTCTCCAACGCCTTTCTTCTAAAACTACATTTCTTTCAGGTTGAAACTCATCATCTTTTAAATTTAAATTACGCATTAATTCAGCAAAAAGCCATAAAGACTTATCTAAATTTTCACTAGAGCATTTTATAAAATAATGCGTATAGTCAAAGCCCGTGCTTGCATTATCCACTCCGCCAAAACCCTTGACTATTTCATCAAATTCACCTGCTTTTAAATTTTTTGTACTTTTAAAATTTAAATGTTCAAGCATATGGGCTATACCACTTTTTCCCATTTTTTCATTTCTTGAGCCAACTTTATAAAAAATATCTACACTTATAACCCCGCTTTTTTTATTTACAGGTAAAGTATAGACTTCAAGTTCATTTTCGAGGGTGATTTTTTTATAATTAATCATTTAAAATTAACTCCTATAGCTTGACTAATATGATTAAAACCATCTTGTTTTAAAAGCTCAATTAAACCTTGATTGATATTTTTAACAATGCTTGGTCCTTTAAAAATCATAGCTGTATAAATTTGAACCAAACTAGCCCCGTTTTTAATGCGTTCATAAGCAAGTTCAGCACTATCTATACCACCGCTTGCTATTAAAATAGTATCTTGATAAATTTCTTTAGCTACTTCTTTAAAAAATGTCGCACTTTTTTGGGTGATTAATCTACCACTAATTCCGCCAAAAGTTCTTACATTGTCAATCAAAGAATAATCTATACTAGTATTTGCCATGATAATGCCATCAGCTTTTGCACTAATAGCGCTTTTACAAAGTGAAATTGCGCTGTCTATATTCATATCTGGAGCAATTTTTAAAATCACAGGTTTATTTGTGATTTCTTTTGCTTGGTTAAATAAAGTACTTACAAATTCCTCGCTTTGTAAATCTCTTAAATTCTTGGTATTTGGAGAGGATATATTAATTACAAATAAATCACATAAATCTTTAAATTCTTTTAATAAAATAATATAATCATTAATAGCTTCTTCATTTGGAGTGATTTTGTTTTTACCTATATTTGCCACTAAAGGTATGCTAAAAGGATAGACTTTTTTTACTTCTTTTGCAATGGCGTCTTTACCTTTATTATTAAAACCCATAGCATTTTGAATACTTTCTTGTTCAACAAGTCTAAAAAGTCTAGGTTTTTCATTACCATTTTGAGGTTTTGGAGTAAAAGTTCCATACTCTAAAAAACCAAAACCTAAAGCACTTAGCGGTCTTATCATGGTTGCATTTTTATCAAAACCACCTGCTAAGCCCACAGGATTATAAAAATTCAGATTAAAAATTTCTTGATTTAAAATTTCATCATTTATTACACAGTCTTTTGCAAAAAAACTAAGCCCCCCAGGAAATATACAATCTAGCGTCCGCATACTAAATTCAGCCAGAGCATGAGCATTTTCTGGATCTAATTTATATATTAAAGGTTTTAAGCTTTCATAAGTCATATTTTTCCTTTATTTGCAAAATAGCATATTGTACTAAAAAAATGATAATTTTTAGTTTTCATTTTCTTTGACTTTATCAGTTTTTTGTGCTTTTTGTTTTAATTTTTGATAAATTTCACAATGTTGCATTAAATAAGCATCATTTCCTATAGAAGCTATTTTTCCTTTATCAAGCACAGCGATTTTATCGGCATTTTCTATGGTGCTAAGTCTATGAGCGATGATGAGTATCAAACGATCTTTTTTTAAGCTTTCTATAGTTCTTACTATGGCTTTTTCGCTTTCATTATCAAGTGCTGAGGTTGCTTCATCAAAAATTAAAATTTGAGGATTTTTATATAAAGCCCTTGCTATAGCAATGCGTTGTTTTTGTCCACCTGAGAGATTTTTTCCATGTTCTTTTAATTCAGTATGTATACCACCAAGTTCTTGAACAAAATCATAAGCATTAGCTTGTTTTAAAACCTCTACTACACGTGCTTCATTATATTCTTTAGCATAAGCTATATTTTGAGCTATAGTGTCATTAAATATATAAATATTTTGAGTTACCAAAGAGATATTTTCTCTTAAATTAACAATATCAAAAGAACTAATATCTTTTTGATTGATTAAAATTTCACCGCTATCTTTTTCAAAAAAATACATCAAAAGATTGATAATAGAAGATTTTCCTCCACCGCTTGATCCAACTAAGGCTAGAATTTCTCCTTTGTTAAAAGAAAAATTTACATCTTTTAATACCATTTTATCTTTTTGATAGCTTAAAGAGACATTTTTAAAATGGATATTTTGGATATTTTCTGTAAGTTTTTCTTCACCACCTTTAATTTGTGGTTCTAAATCAGTTAGATAAAAAGTTCTCTCACTAGCTGCCACAGCATTTTGTAATCTTGTATAAAGTGAAGAAAGTCTTTTAATAGGAGTATAAGCCATAAATAAAGCTGTAGTAAAACTAAAAAAAGAACCTATGCTTAAACTTCCATCGATTACTTCTTTACCACCTATTATAATTACTATTGCAAAGCCAATTGAACCCATAGATTCCATTAAAGGGCTACTCAAAGCTTCGATTCTAATGCCTTTTAAAGAAAGTTTGCAAACTTCGCTATTTGTTTGGCTGAATTTTTGCATTTCATTTTTACCTGCATTAGAAGCTTTAATAAGTTCTATATTAGAAAAGATTTCACTTAATCTTGAAGTAAGATCAGAATTTTTTTCTTGGGTATTGCGTCCTATTTTTTTGATTTTTTTAGCAAAAATAACAAGAGGGTAAATTGCTAAAGGTAAAATTACTAAAGCAAAAAAAGCAAGTTTTGGACTTTGATAAATCACCACACTTAAAAGTCCAATCGCGGTTAAACTTTCTCTTAAAATTTCAGGTATGATAGTAGAAACTATATTTTGCAAAGCTCCAATATCAGAAGTACACCTGCTGATTAATTCCCCACTTCTGTATTTATAAAAAAAGCTCATATCTAAGCGCAAAAGATTGTCAAGAACTAATTCTCTTAATCTTCTTAAAATATCTGTTCCAACATAAGATATATAATAAACTTGCATATAAGCACCAAGATTTTTTAAAGCATAAATTAAAATCACCAATAAAGGCATATAATAAAGCAATTGAGCATTTTTTTCTATAAAAATTTTATTTAAAATAGGCTCTATGATGTATGCACTAGCAGCTGTTCCACCACTAGTTAAAAGCATACCAATAATAGCTAAAACAAAATAAAACCAATAATCTTTATAATAAGGCTTAAAGCGAGTAAAAACCTCTTTAAGCTTCATTTCTTTGTAATTTTTATCCATTTTTCTCCCATATTACACCATTTGGTGTATCCATTAAAAGAATATTCTCTTTAGCTAAATCATCACGAATTTGATCTGCTAAGGCATAGTTTTTTTCTTGTTTTGCTTTGTTGCGTAGAGCAATTTTTTCTTCTATTTCTTGACATTTTTCTTCACTAATACCAAATTGAAAATATTTTATGGTATCTATGAAGCCTATACCAAAAATAAAAGCAAGTTCTTTTAAGGTTTTTTCTACTTGTATTTTATAAGTTTTATCTTTTGGGTTTTGATCTAAGTAAATATTACTTTCATTGATAAACTCATCAAGTAAAGCTAAGGCTTTAGAGGCATTTAAATCATCATTTAAAACTTCTAAGATATTTTTAGCTACTTCACTTTCTATGGTAGTTCTTTCATCTATAAAAGCATTTAAATTTAAGCGTTTTTTTAAGCGATAAAATTTATCAAGTCTTTTTTTAGCAGCTTGTAAGTCTTCTAAAGCATAGTTAAAATGCGCTCTATAATGCACGCTTAAAAGATAAAATCTCAAAACCTCTCCACTAAAAAGTTTTAAAGAATCTTTTAGAAAAAAGCTATTTCCTAAGCTTTTACTCATTTTTTCACCATTAATTTGTACAAAGCCATTGTGTAGCCAAAAATTAGCTAATTCATGATTGTTTTTACAACGACACTGGCAAGCTTCATTTTCATGATGAGGAAAAAGTAAGTCTATACCCCCTGCATGAATATCAAGTTTATCTTTAAAAATACTTTCTATCATCACAACGCATTCTGTGTGCCAACCTGGTCTTCCTTTGCCAAAACTTGCAGGATAAAATTTTTCATCAAATTTCCATAAAACAAAATCGCTATCATTTTTTTTAGCCACGCTTTCTTCTAGGCGTGATTGATTATCTTCTAAATTTCTTTTAGAGATATAAAAGTATTTATCATCTTTACTAGTATCAAAATAAATCCCATCTTCAAGTTTATAAGCTAGGTTTAATTCTAAAAGTTTTTCTATATAAGTAATCATTTGCTCAATATAAGCTGTAGCCTTTGGTTTAAAATCAGGTTCTAAGATATTAAGTGCTTGCATATCCTCTTCATATCTTTTAATATAAAAATTTGTAATTTCTTCTAAACTTTTACCACTTTCTTGCATTTTTTTTAAGATTTTATCATCAATATCAGTGTAATTTCTAGCAAAAACTACTTCATAATCATTTGCTAGTAAAACTCTTCTTAAAAAATCAAAACACACACTACTTCTTGCATGTCCTAAATGCGCATCATCATATACAGTAGGCCCACATAAATAAATATTTGCTTTTTTTGCCTCATGTGGGATAAATTCGCATTTTTTCTTTAAAACACTATCAAAAAAAACCATTAAAACAAACCTTTAAAAAAACGATAAATTCCAATTAAAAATTGTATTAAAATATCTTTAATTTCAAATAAGCCTAGAGCAAATAAACTTAAAAATACTATGCTAATAAGCCAAAATTTAACCCTAAAAATACCCCAAAGATTTTTAAAGCCAAATTCTTTTATATTAGCATATAATAAATAAAAAGCACTAATAGATGAAGCTAGTGCAATACCTAAGCTCTTATAAGCTTCTTCTTTGATGAGTAAAATAATCACTATGCTAAAAAATGCTGATATAAAAAGTGTTTTAAAGGCTATTATAGCGGCTATTTTTTGTTTAAATTTAGCATAAAGCCATAAAGAAAAAAGTTTTTGTAAGCCAAAAGGCAAAAGCCCCAAAAGATAAGCTTGTAATAAAAATGCAGTGATTTTTGTATCTTCTTGATTAAAATTTCCTCTTTGAAACAAAAATTCCACAATTTCTTTAGCTAAAATAATCCCAACTATACTAGCTAAAATCAAAAGCACACTTAAATACTCAAAAGCTTTTTGCATAAAAGCCAAGGCTTTTTGTTCTTCATTTGCTTTTAAATGCCTTAGTATTTTTGGAAAACTTACTTGACTTAGAGCGATTGCAAAAAGAGCTAAAGGAAGCTGAAAAACCCTATTAGAATAATACAAATACGAAATGCTTCCAGTCATTAAAAAACTAGCTATAGTAGTATCTAATAATGAACTAATTTGATTTGCCGAAGAGCCTAAAAGTCCATGAGTAAATGTAGAGTGGAATTTATCTAAACTAGTCTTTGTTTTTTTAAGTTTTATACTTAAATACATACTTTTTAAAATTCTAGTGTTTTTTAAAGCAAAAATATGCCATATAAGTTGAGCTAGACCACTTAAAACAGTCGCATATGAAAAATAATACAAAGCTTCTAAAGGTTTATCTTGAGTGACAAAAAATCCAGCAATCACAACAAAAAGATTAAAAAATGAAGCAGAAAAAGAAGTGATGAAAAAATTTTGTTTATAATTTAACAAAGAGCCTAAAAAAGTTACTAAAAAAATAAAAAACAAATACCAAAAATTAATAGAAACTAAAGGTGCGGCTAGAATGATCGTTTCTTTGTTAAAACCAAAGGCAAAAATCTTTGTAAAAAATTCAGCAAAAAAACTCACTAAAACACAGGTTAAAAAAACAATAATACTAAATTGTAATAAGACATTTATACAAAAAGCACCTTTTTTACTTGCTTTTAAAAAACTTGGTAAAAAGGCTTGTCCAAAGGCTCCTTCAGCGAAAATTCTTCTAAAAAAAGCAGGCATTTTTAAAGCTACAAAGAAAATATCACTATAAATTCCAGCCCCTAAGTACAAGGCTAAAACAATATCTCTTAAAACACCCATAATCCTAGAAAATAAAATTCCTAAGGCATTGATGATAAAATTTTTAAAAATAATATTTTTTCTCATTAATTTTCATTCTTCAAATATTAGTTTGAGTATTATAAAATTTTTTAGTAGCAATAATTTTAACTAAATTTTGATTTTATTTTTGCTAAAATCAAAATTTTATACACAATAAGGAAGCTTAAGCTA
This sequence comes from Campylobacter sp. LMG 7929, assembly GCF_024723595.1. Lineage (NCBI taxonomy): Bacteria > Pseudomonadati > Campylobacterota > Epsilonproteobacteria > Campylobacterales > Campylobacteraceae > Campylobacter > Campylobacter sp. LMG 7929. The sequence continues at coordinate 28,533 of NZ_JANQCY010000010.1, forward strand.
TGGAAGAGAAGAAAATTTTATATACTAAAGACCCTTATAAAGAGCTTTTGATATTTGCTTCTGAAAATAAATGCGAAGTTGATGAACTTGATTTTAGATTATTAAGTTTTAGTACTTCTTATACTTATGATAATCAAGAATGGATAAAAGTTAATGAAAAAGAATTAAAAATTTTTGAAGAAGATGAAAAATTTTTAATTCATGATTTAAGTATAGAGCAAGAGTATAAAATAGAAATTTATTTTAAAAAATTTGCACACTCACCAGCTTTTGAGATTAGTTTATATACCAACGAAATTTGTACTTTATTAAAAGCTAGTGTTAAAGCCAGTGAAATTATTGCTTTTCATGATAAATTGGCACTAGAACTTTTAGAAGCTATTTACAAAGCGATGATAAAAGAAAAATATTTGCTCGGATTTAGAATTTTTGATTTCAAAAAGCAAATTATTGATTTTAATACCAAAGTCAAAGAAAAGCAAAAATTTGATTTTGAAGTTGAATTTGAAGTATGCAAGGGAGTTAATCCTCAAGAGCCTACAAATGAAGAAATTCAATATCACTACCTAGAAAATCTAAAAAAGCACAATGATGTGATGAATAGAAACTATGTAGCACCCATAGGAAAAGATGAGGTGGCTATTGAGAGGATTAAACCAAAAGAGGGTAGCGATGGCAAGGATTTAAGATTTAAAATTTTAAAAGCACTTCCGCCAAAAACAAATAAAGAAAAAGTTGTTTGTTCGGATAATTTTGAAGTTAAAGAAGATGATGAAAGCATAAAATATATTGCCAAAAAAGATGGCTTTATTATCCAAAAAAAATCTATTTATGAGATAGAAAATTATTTAGAATTTAATAAGGTTGATTTTAAAAGTACGGGTTCTATTTGGGCGGGTTTTGATAAACAAGTTATCATTGTGATTAAAAATACAAATAGTTTAGAAGATGCAATAGGTCCTAGGATTACTGTTGAGGCTCAAGAATTAGAAGTTACTGGTAATATGGCTCAAGATTCTGTTTTAAGAGGTAAAAAAGTAATTCTTAAAGGTAATATGCATCATAAAAGCACTATTATAGGGCAAAAGGTTGAGGTTAATATCTTAAGAGGATATTGTGAGGCCGAGGAAGTTTTTGCTGAAACTTTAGAAAATGGTTCTATCAAGGCTAAAAAAGTAAATATTAAAAAGGCTGTGGGTGGAGAGATTATTGCGGATGAAATTTACATACAAGAGCTTGGTGGTAATTGTTTGTGTATTGCAAAAAGCTTGATTCATGTTGAAAAAGTTCAAGGAAGTGGCAATAAACTTGCAATTCAAGATCTCAAAGCTTTTGATAAAGAAAAAAGTGGAGAAGAGATACTTTTGCATATTGAAGAGTTAAAAAAAGAACAAGAAAATTTAGTCAAAGAAATTGAAGAAACCAAGCATACTATCCATGTGAGTAAAGATTCTGTGAGAATTTTACAGCAAAAGGCAAAAGAATTAATGAGTGCAAAAAGAGCTGTGCCACAGGCTTATAAGATTACTATTAAAGATTTTAATCAAAAGATTGAAAATTTAAATATTTTAGCTAATAAAATAGAAACCTTAAAAGAAGAAGAAAAAGCAAATATAGAAAAACTTAAAAAAATTCAAGATGAACTTTTAAAATCAAAAATTATTAATAAAAGTGGAAAATGGATGGATTTAAACGAGGTTAAATTTGTTTTATTAAATCCTAGGAAAGAATTAAGCTATCATCCTCATAGTGAAGAAAAAATTCAATGTTTTGAGCTTGAAAAAATAGATACTGAAAATGGGATGAGTGTTTATGAAATTCGCTCTATTAGTAATTACAAGGAATAAGCTAAATGATAGTGGCAATTGAAGGAATAGTGAGTAAAAAAGAACCTACTTTTGTTGTTTTAAAAACTTCAAGTGGGGTAAGTTATGGTGTTTATGTGTCGCTTTTTTGCTCAAGTAATTTTGAAAAAGATCAAAAGGTTGAGTTTTTAATCACGCAAATTATCAAAGAAGACTCTCATAAATTATATGGATTTTTAGATATTAATGAGCAAAGAATGTTTGAATTATTAATTAAAATTAGTGGTATAGGAGCAACTACTGCTATGGCGCTTTGCTCAAGCTTAGATACTAATACTTTTTATGCAGCTTTGCAAAGTGGTGATGAGAGTGTATTTAAAAAGGTTCCTGGTATTGGTCCAAAGAGTGCAAAAAGAATTATAGCTGAGTTAAGTGATGCAAAAATCAATATAGAAAATTCCAATCAAGACCAAGCGCAAGCTTTGGCAGCTTTACTTTCACTTGGTTTTAAACAAGAAAATATTTTAAAGGTTTTAAGAACTTGTGAGAGTAAAAATACTAGTGAGCTTATTAAAGAGGCTTTGAAAAAATTAGCATAATAAAAGGAAAAATATAATGATATATGGTGTAATTTTTGGTGCAAATTCTTATGAGCATGAAATTAGCATTGTGAGTGCTGTGGTATTAAAAAAAGTACTCAAAGCGCAAAAAAAATTTATATTTTGTGATAAAAATAAAGAATTTTTTCTTATAGATGAAGAAAAAATGAATGCAAAAACTTTTAGTAGTGGTGCTTATAAAAAAGAAAAAGTCTTGGTGCTAAAGCAGGGTGGGTTTTTTATAAAAACTATGTTAGGCGAGAAAAAACTTGACATTGATGTAGCGGTAAATATCGTACATGGAAAAGATGGCGAAGATGGCAAAATAGCTGCTTTGCTTGATTTTTATGGTATAAAATACATAGGACCGCGCATAGAAGCTAGTGTTTTATCTTTTAATAAGGTTTTAACTAAACTTTATGCACAAAGTGTAGGGGTAAAAACACTTGATTATAAAGTTTTAAATTTGCATAAAGAGCAAAATGTTTCTTTAGACTTTCCTTGTATTTTAAAGCCTGCAAGATTAGGTAGTAGCATAGGTATAAGTATAGTTAAAGATGAAAGCGAGCTTAAATATGCTAAAGATGTTGCTTTTGAATTTGATGAGGATGTTGTGGTTGAAAAATTTGTAAGCAATATTAAAGAATATAACTTAGCAGGTTGTATGATAGGTGAAAAAATGGAATTTTCTATCATTGAAGAGCCTAGAAAAAATGAAATTTTAGATTTTGAACAAAAATATTTAGGTTTTTCAGAAAGTTCTAAAGTTAGTGAAGCAAGTATTAGTGAAGAATTAAAGCAAAAACTAAGAGATAATTTTACGAGAATTTATAATCCTTTATTTAAAGGAGCTTTGATTCGCTGTGATTTTTTTGTGATAGGTGATGAGGTTTATTTAAATGAGATCAATCCAAATCCAGGATCATTGGCAAATTATTTATTTGAAGATTTTACTAACATAGTTGATAATTTAGCAAAAAATATAGAGCTAGAAAAGCAAATTAAGATCGATTATGCTTTTATTCACAGCATTAATGGACAAAAAGGTAAGTTATAATCATGGCTACTTTTAGCAAAGATGAAATTTATACTGCAACTGAAGTAGTAAGAAATTTCAGTACTATGCTTGAAAAAACAAAAAAGAGCGAAAACAGTAGAGTGGTGATAGTAAAAAATAATAAATTTGAAGCCGTGCTTTTAAGTTTTGAAGAATATGAGCGTTTAAATGAAGCTGTAATGCTTTTAGAAAAGATTTATAAAGATAAAAAAGGCTAGAAATGGCAAAAACTAGAGTATATTCTAATGGATATTTTTATAATTTAAGTTATGAAATCATCAATCCAAAATGTGAAAAAACAATTCTTATTTTACACGGTTGGGGTGCTAATAAAGAGCTTATGAAACAAGCTTTTGAAAAGCCTTTGAATGATTTTAAACAAATTTATTTAGATTTGCCTGGTTTTGGAAATTCAAGCATAGATGCACCTATGGATTCTTATGCTTATGCTAAGGTTGTAGAAGACTTTTTAATTACAATTGAGCAAAAGGCAGATTATTTAATGGGGCATTCTTTTGGTGGAAAAGTTGCGACTATTATGTGTCATAATGCTAATTTTCAGGGTTTGATTTTACTTTCTAGTGCAGGTGTGGTTTTGCCAAAAAGCTTTAAAGTGAGGTTTAAAATAGCCTTGTTTAAAATTTTAAAAAATCTTCCTTATGGGGATTTTTGGAGGAAATTTTTTATTAGCAAAGACGCTCAAGGTATGAGTGAAGTGATGTATGAAACCTTTAAGAAAGTTGTTAATGAAAATTTAGAAAATGAATTTCAAAAGCTTAAAAACCCTATTTTGATTTTTTGGGGTAATGAAGATAAAGCTACGCCTTTAAAAAGTGGAGCGATTATCCACTCTTTGGCACAAAAAGGAAATTTTTTTGCATTAGATGGGGATCATTTTTTCTTTTTAAAACATGCTGATTTTATAAGTGAAAAAATACATGAGGAATTTTTAAAAAATGATTAGTATGATAGCTTTTTTAAGTTTGAATTTTTTACTTGGATTTTACCTGATTTTAGCTTTGCAATGGTACTCTTATAAATTCTCACGCATAATTTTACATTTTGCTAAGCCTTTGTGGCATTTATATTTTTTAATAATTCCTTATTTTGCTTTTGTGTTTTCTTTGTATAGTGGAAATTTTTATTTATATTTTATAGTTTTTGCTTTATCTTTGTTATATGGTGGATACTTATATAAAAATTTAGATAAAAAGCTAGTTTTTACTGCTAGAATTAAGCGTTATTTTTTATTTTTGTCGCTTTTTACTTTAGTATTTATGCCATTTTTTTGGATAGGTTTAGAAGCTTTAGTAGCTGCATTTTTATTAAGCTTTTTAGTAGAAAAAATAAACCAAAATACATTTATAAAAAAGGCAAATAAAAAGATTTGTGATAATTCAAATTTAAAAATTATTCTAATTACTGCAAGTTTTGGAAAAACAAGTATAAAAAATTTTTTATACGAACTTTTAAAAGATGAGTTTAAGTGCTATAAAACTCCAAGAAGTGTTAATACTTTCATGGGTATAGTAAAAGATATCAATGAAAATTTAGAAAATAATACTGAAATTTATATCGTAGAAGCTGGCGCAAGAGAGCAAAATGATATTTTAGAAATTACAGAGTTTTTAAATCCTCAAATTTGTATAGTAGGTGAGATTGGTTTGGCGCATTTAGAGTATTTTAAAACTCAAGATAATATCCGCAGTGCTAAGTTGCAAGCTTTAAAATCCAAGCGTTTAGAAAAATACTTTTTACACTCAAGCACCTTATATAAAAATGAATTTTATGATGATTGTTTAAGTGATGTTAGGGCAAGTTTAGAAGGTTTAGATTTTAAAATAAGATTAGATAATAATATTTATGATTTTCATGCAAATTTACTAGGCGCTTTTAATGCTTATAATATTAGTGTGTGTATTTTACTTGCTCATTATTTAGGAATAAAAATAGAAAATATTATAAAAAGTGTATTAAATTTAAAAGCAGTAGAACATCGTTTGCAAGTGATTTCTAAAGAGCCTAAATTTATCATAGATGATGGTTTTAATGGAAATTTTAAAGGTATGAGTCAAAGCTATGAGCTTTGTAAAAGCTATCAAGGAAGAAAAGTTTTGGTAACTCCTGGTATAGTTGAAGTTAATGAAGAAGAAAATATAAAATTATGCAAGATAATCAATGAATGTTTTGATTTTGTAATTATTACTTCAGAGGCTAATAGCGCAATTTTGCAAAAACATATTACATTAGATTTTTATGTATTAAAAGAAAAATCTCAACTTGTGCAAGCTTTATCAAAATTAACCCAAAATGGAGATTTGATTTTATTTTCTAATGATGCACCAAGTTTTATGTAAAACCATTTAGCTTAAAAAGGCCAAATGGTTTCCATGAATTTTGTCCCCCAAGGCTTGCGTGTAGATTTATCTATATCACCTTCTGTTTTATAAAGAATTTTTGCATCAGCTATATATTTACTATCTATCATATTATCTTGAGAAATATCATAAGGTCTTATAACCCCACTTAGCTGAATGATTTGTTTTTCACCGTTAATTAAAAGCTCACGACTTCCTTCTATAAAATAATTTCCATTAGATAAAACTTTAATCACTCTAGCAGAAATGGTGGTTTGGAAATTTTCACTTCTAGTTTGGCTTCCTGTGCCTTGATATTGTGAAGTACTTGCTGTAGTATAACCTATGTTTGTATAATCATTGATAAAATCTCTAGCTTTGCTAAGTCCAGCACCAGTGGTTACTTGTCCTCCGCCTAAATTAACATTATTGTTTTTACTTGTAGCTTTAGAGCCTTGTGAGTTTTGTGTAGCATTTTCTCTAATGACTACGGTAACTAAATCATTTACATTCATTGCTTTTTTATCAGAAAATAAAGGATTATCTCCTTTGCCAAATAGCGATCCAGGATTGCTTTGGGTGTTATGATTTTGCTTTGGAGCTAATTCTTCTACATAAGTTGGAGGTTTCATGTTAATATGTGGATCGACTGTGGCGCTACAACCAAACATTACAAAAGGTAACAAGTAAAAATTAACATTTTTAAATTTCATAGCTTTATAACCTTATATTATTGTGATGAATTTTAAAATTATTATATTACAAAAAAACAATTATTTTGTTAAAAAAGAGGAAAAAATGAAATCCATGTTTTTATTAAATTGTGTTGATGAGAAATTTTTAACACAGTCTTTAGGAAAAGTTCAAGGTAAAATAGCTTTTTATTTTCCTGTTTTTTGTGAAAAAAATAAAGAAAAAATTGCTTTAATATGCTCAAAAACCAACTTCAAGCTAGATTTTTTTAGCAGTTTTGAAAAAAATAATTATCAAAGCAAATTTACTCAAAATTCAAATGATTTTTTTAAAAAAATAATTCAAGATTATGAAAAATTAAAAAAAGAAAATGATTTTGTTATAGTGGTTGGAGTAGATGATTTTGGTTTGATGGGTGATTTGAGTTTAAATATAGCCTTAGCTAAAGAGTTAAACACTCCATTATATGCAAAAAGTCAAGATGAAAATCATACTATGTTAAATTTCTTACTAAGCCAAAAGCTTAGCGACTTTGTTTTATTAAAAGAAAATGAAGATTTTACTCAAGATTTATTACAAGAATATACCTATAAAACTCAGGCAAGATTTTCTTATGAGCTTTTTGAAAAAGCAAAAGCAGATAAAAAAATAGTGGTTTTACCTGAAAGTTTTGATGAAAGAGTATTAAAAGCTAGTGAGTTTTTAATGCAAAATGAGATTGTTGATTTGATTTTGCTAGGCGATAGCAATGAAATTTGTGCTAAAGCTAATAGTTTAAATATTAACATCGATGGTGTACGTATTATAAATCCTAAAAATTCTCAATATAATGAAGAATTTGAAGAGCTTTTGTATGAAGCTAGAAAAAGTAAAGGTATGGGTAAAGAAGAAGCTAAAAAATTAGTGCAAGATAAAACATATTTTGCGACCTTGCTTGTACATACTCAAAAAGCGCATGCTATGGTAAGTGGTGCGAGTACAACTACTGCTGAAACTATTCGTCCTGCCTTGCAAATTATCAAAACAAAACCTGATGTGAGTTTAGTTTCTGGTATGTTTTTTATGTCTTTAGAAGATAAGGTTTTGGTTTTTGCTGATTGTGCTGTTATGCCAAATCCAACTCCTGAGCAACTTGCTGAAATTGCTTATGTGAGCGCAAATAGCGCTAAAGCTTTTGGGCTTGAACCTAAAGTGGCTTTGCTTTCGTATTCTAGTGGAGATAGTGGAAGCGGGGCTAGCGTGGATGCAATTAAAGAAGCTACTAAAATAGCTAAAGAAAAATATCCTCAACTTGAGCTAGAAGGTCCTATACAATTTGATGCAGCATATGATATGCTAACAGCAAAAAGTAAAATGCCAAATTCTAAAGTAGCAGGAAGAGTAAATGTATATGTGTTTCCTGATTTAAATGCGGCAAATATTTGCTATAAAGCAGTTCAAAGAACGGCAAATTCTTTAGCGATTGGTCCGATTTTACAAGGTCTTAAAAAGCCTATTAATGATTTAAGTAGAGGATGTTTGGTAGAAGATATTGTTAATACTGTGATTTTAAGTGCTATTCAAGCACAAGAATAAGGAGAAAAATGAAAATATTAGTTTTAAATTCAGGTTCATCTTCAATTAAATTTAAGCTTTTTGAAAAAGATGAGGCTTTAGCATCTGGTTTGGTGGAAAAAATAGGCGAGCAAAGCTCTAAAATAGAGTTAAAAGATCTAAAAAGTGGTCAAAAATACAAAAAAGAATTAGCGATTAAAGATCATGAACAAGGTATTGAATTAGTAAATGAATTATTTGCTCAAAGTGGAATTTTGCATGATTTAAATGAGCTTGATGGATGTGGACATAGAATAGTTCATGGAGGTCCAAATTTAACCAAGCATTGTTTAGTAGATGATGAAATTTTAAAAGAAATTGATAGAGTTGCTCACATAGCACCTTTACATAACCCTGCGCATTTAATAGGTATTAAAACTATGATAAAAGCTGCTCCAAAAGTTCCTAATGTGACAGTTTTTGACACAGCTTTTCATCAAAGTATGCCTGATTATGCTTATATGTATGCTTTGCCTTATGAGTTTTATGAAAAACACCAAGTAAGAAAATACGGCTTTCACGGTACATCGCATTCTTATGTAAGCAAGCAAGCTGCACATATACTTGGTAAAGATATTAATGAATTTAATGCAATTAGCGCTCATCTTGGAAATGGTGCGAGTGTTTGTGCTATAGAAAATGGAAAATGTGTAGATACTTCTATGGGCTTTACACCACTAGAAGGTTTGATCATGGGAACTAGATGTGGAGATATTGATCCTGCTGTATTGCCATTTTTGGCAAAAGAATTAAATTTAAACCCGTCTGATTTAGACACTATAATGAATAAAAAAAGTGGGGTTTATGGAATTTGTGGGTTTAATGACTTTAGAGATATTGAAGCTCAAATTGAACAAAATAACGAAAAAGCAAGACTTGCTCTTGATATGTTTTGTTATCGTTTGAGTAAATATATCGGTTCTTATTTTGCGATTTTGCCTAGAGTTGATGCATTGATTTTTACAGCTGGTATAGGTGAAAATGATGATATTGTTAGAGCAAAAGTTTGTCAAAGACTAGCGCATTTAGGATTTGATATAGATTTAGATAAAAATGCACAGCTTAGAAATGGTGAGATTAGTAAAAAAGACTCTAGAATTAAAATTTTAATTGTTCCAACAGAAGAAGAATTAGAAATAGCTAAAATTACCACAGAGCTTATTAAAAATAAATAACCTTGAGTTTTAAAACTCAAGGTTTGTTTTAAAATGCAGGGACTACTGCACCTTGGTATTTTTCATTGATAAAATCTTTTACTTTTTGACTTTGCAAAGCCTTTACTAAAGCCTTGATTTTAGGATTGTCTTTATTATCTTGAGTGGTTACTAAGATATTTGCGTAAGGACTTTCTTTGCTTTCTATTAAAATAGAATCTTTCACAGGATTTAAGTTTGCTGATAAGGCATAGTTTGAATTAATCACTGCAAAATCAACATCATCTAAAGCTCTTGGAAGTTGTGCTGCTTTTAACTCTTTAAATTTGATATTTTTTGGATTATCTTTAATATCAAGTGGAGTTTTTAATGCAGCATTTTCAAAACTAACGAGCTTGGTGCTAGCGATAATATCCAAAGCTCTACTTTCATTTGTCGGATCATTTGGTACAGCTATGGTAGCATTTTGTGGAAGATCTTGGATGTTTTTATATTTTTTAGAATAAACTGCCATTGGTTCGATGTGAATTTTTGCAACGCTAATTAATTTTGTACCTTTATTAGCATTAAACTCATCTAAATAAGGCTGATGTTGGAAAAAATTTGCATCAAGTTCTTTACTATCTGTACTAAGATTTGGCAAAACATAGTCATTAAATTCTTTAATTTCCAATGTGTAACCTTCTTTTTTTAGCAAATCTTTAGTTTGTTCTAAAATTTCAGCATGAGGAACAGGTGTTGCACCTACAGTGATAACTTCATTAGCAAATAAACTTGCACCTAAAATTGTGCTTGCAGTGAGCAATTTTAACAATTTCATTTTAACTCCTTTTTATAGTTTAAAATGCTTGATTATATTATAAAAATATTAATAAGATAAGAAAAGTTTTATTTTCGCTTGTTTTTATATTCTTTGGCAAAATGTTTAAGTTCTTTTATAAATTTTATATAACCACCTTTGTGCCAATTTTTTTGAGCCTTAATGAGAGCTTGTCCGATTTTATAAGAATAAGTATTTTGATTTTTAATACCTTCGCTTTTATAATCATCATAGCTTGATAAAGGTGGAAGTTTAAGATAAGGTTTTGTTTTTAAATCTTTTTGATATTGCTTGGCAAGTTTTGTGTGTTTATAGTAAATCTTTAGTAGAGTAAAAGGTAAAAAAGGAATTTTTTCTTATTTTTAGTACATTCTATAAAAGCATAACCTAGTTTGTATGATAAATGATATCTTGTACGTTGAATAGATTGTTTATTATCTTTATAAAAAGATCCTGTATATTTACTTCCTCCAAGCTCTAGCCATTTTTCATAATATTCTTGCCATTTAGGCCATGTTTGATTGCAAAATTTACTATTCCAAAAACGACTATTAGTTCCACAAGCATGAACTATAGAGGCATTTTGTGTAAGATTTGTAAGATAATGAGTACTTCCTGTGTATTTGTCTTTTAAATCTTTGACTTTAAAGTGATTTTCATAAACCATTAAGGAAAAAATTCCTTGATCCTGCCAGTTTTTAGTATTTTGTGAAAGATAGTTATAGATAAATTGATAACACTGTAAAGGATTTGATATAAGATCGTTAAATACTAAAATCCCTGTTTGATATACTCGTTTATTGTTATGATTTTTTTCTAAAGGCAGAGCTGTTTGAAGCAAAGTTTTACCTAATCTTGCACCAAAATGATATTTTCTAGCTCTTAATTTACTAAGTTCATCTATACTTTTTAAAAGTAAAACATCAAAATCAAGATAAATAATACTTTCGCATTCATCTAAAAACTTAAAAGCTTCAAATCTTGCAAAAGCCATATGCGTCCATCTTTTTAAGAAAAATAAATGATTAATATCATTTTGATTTTTACCAAGAGTAGTTAAAAAATCTTCTTGAGTAAAAGGAATAAATTTAATTGTTTTGTTTTTAACAATTTTTTGCATGATATTTTGATCATTCAAGCTAAAGCCATCATGTAAAATGTAAAATACATCTACCTTTTCATCCATAACATCCATGATATTAATGAGCAAGGTTCCTATGGTAAAGCTTGAATTTTTAGTTGCTGCTAGCAAAATACCAAGTTTATGTTTCATTGTTTATCTTTTGGTGATTTTATAAAGAATATTTCCTATAAATTGTATAATTTGCACTAGTATAATTAAAATCACAACAGTTTGAATCATAATATCAGTTCTAAAACGTTCATATCCATAGCGAATAGCCACATCACCCAAGCCACCACCACCAACAGTTCCTGCCATAGCGGAAAATCCAATAACAATAATTAAAATTAAAGTAATACCATTAATAATACTTGGCAAAGCCTCACTAAACATAACTTTAAAGATGATTTGTGCTTTGCTAGCTCCATAAGATCTTGCTGCTTCAATGATAGCAGGATCAATTTCTTTAAAAGCACTTTCAATCATTTTAGCTAAATAAGGTGCAATTCCTATGGTAAGTGGCACTATCGTAGCAGTTGTACCTATACTAATACCAATAAGATATTTTGTAAAAGGACTTAAAACTACAATGAGCACTAAAAATGGAAAAGATCTTAAAATATTGATAATAAAATCAAGCACACTGTAAATACTTTTATTTTCCCATAAGCCGCCTTTATCAGTAACAGTAAGTACAATTGCAGGGATAAGTGCAATTAAAAAGGCTAAAAAAGTGGCTGTAAAACTCATATAAAGAGTTTCCAATAATGCTGGATAAAGTATATTTTCAAAATTTCTTAAAATTGTTTCTAAGTTCATTATACAAGCTCCCAAATAATGCCATTTTCTTGTAAATAATTTAAAACTCTTTCTTGATCTTTAGCTTCTATATTGATTACCAAATTTCCTAAAGCATTGTTGTTTAGTTTTTCTATCTTACCCCAAACTATATTAAAATCAATATTTAAACTTCTAGCCATGTGAGTGATTATGCTTTGGTTTGCTTTTTCTTTACAAAAATATAAGCGCACATTGACTCCATTTTGTGGTAAAAAATCACTTTCCCCTAGGAATTCACGCATTTTTTCACTTGGCTTTAAGAATAAATCTTCGATTTTTCCTTGACCTATGATTTGTCCATGCTCTAGCAATACGGCCTTTTGTGCTATTTGTTTTACTGCTTCCATTTCATGAGTTACTAATACTACGCTGATGTTAAATTCTTGATTGATTTTAGCAATAAGTTCTAAAATATTATTTGTAGTATTTGGATCAAGTGCAGAAGTAGCTTCATCGCTTAGTAAAATTTTAGGATTTAAAGCAAGGGCTCTAGCTATGGCTACTCTTTGTTTTTGCCCACCACTCAGCTCATTTGGATAAGCTTTGCTTTTAGCTAAAAGTCCCACAAGATCTAAAAGTTCATTAACTCTTTTTTGAATTGTGCTTTTGTTAAAATTATGAATTTCTAAAGGCATAGCTACATTTTCAAATACATTTTTTCTACTCATAAGTGCAAAATGTTGAAAAATCATCCCTATATCTTTTCTAAATACTCTTAACTCTTTTTCTTTTAAGGTAGCTATTTCTTTACCAAAAACCTCTACGCTACCACTTTGATAATTTTCCAAACCATTAATACATCTTAGCAAAGTTGATTTTCCTGCCCCGCTGTGTCCAACAAGAGCATAAATTTCTCCTTCTTTAACTTCTAAAGAAACATCATTTATAACTAATTCTTTGCCATAATATTTTTTAAGATTTTGTATTTTTATCACTTATTAGCCTTCTAAATTAGAAATTTCATCATTGATTTTTTCAAGTTGAGTTTTAATGCTTTCAAGTTGAGTTTTATTTTGCTCAACAACCGCAGCCGGTGCATTAGAGATAAATTTTTCATTTTTCATCATAGCATCTAGCTTGTTAAATTCTTTTTCAAGTTTTGTCTTTTGACTATTAAGCCTATTTAAAACACCGCTTAAATCAAGATCTTGAGTTGGTATAAATACTTCTAAATTCTCACTTACATCTCTAATGGATTTTTCTAAATTTGTACTAATAAACTCGATGTTTTCACATTTTGCAAGTGTCGAGATGAAATTAGTGTAATTTTTCAACTCAGCTATTAAACTCTCATCATTTAATTTTATGCAAGCTTTTTGAATTTTTGCATTTGCAAGCTCTACTAGGGTTTTTGCACGGCGTAAACTCACTATGCTTTCTATAATGATATTAAATAATTTTTCTATTTTTTCATTGCTAGAATTAAATTTAGGATATCTTGAAATCATTATAGACTCATGAGTTTGGATAGAAGTTTTACTTAACTCATGGTATAAATACTCACTAATAAATGGCATAAAAGGATTTAAAAGCTTTAATGCTTCTTTAAAAATGCTTCCAAGTTCTTTTATACTTGATTTTTCAGCCTTACTAAGCTCGATCCCCCAATCACAAAATTCATCCCAGAAAAATCTATACAAAGTATTTGCTGCATCATTAAAGCGGTAATTATCTAAATTTTCTCTTGTTTCTTTTACGCATACTTCAAAACGAGACAGCATGTATTTTGCCAAGTTAGTTTGAATTTTGCTTTTATCTAAATCTTCAAATTTTTCTTCATTTAAAAGTAAAAATTTGCTTGCATTATAAAGCTTGTTGGTAAAATTTCTAACTTGTATGAGTTTGTCATTGCTTAATTTTATATCTCTACCTTGGATAGCTAAAAGAGCAAGAGTAAAACGCAAGATATCAGCACTGTATTCATCCACACTTTGCACAGGATCAATGACATTGCCTAAAGACTTACTCATTTTTCTACCTTGCTCATCTTTAACCAAAGCATGTAAATATATATCTTTAAAAGGAAGCTCACCTAAGGCATTAGTACTTTGAAACATCATTCTTGCAACCCAGAAAAATAAAATATCAAAGCCGGTGATTAATAAAGAATTTGGATAAAAATCTTTTAAGTCATCTTCACGCCAAAGTGTGTTTTTGCCCCAGTCTTTATTACCCCAACCTAAAGTACTCATAGCCCAAAGACCAGAAGAAAACCAAGTGTCTAAAACATCAGGGTCTTGTTTGAAATTAGTGCTTTGGCATTTTGGACATTGACTTGGAGTTTCTTCGCTTGCCCATTCATGAGAGCATTCACAATAATACACAGGAATTTGATGACCCCACCAAAGTTGTCTTGAAATACACCAATCTTTTAAATCTCTCATCCAAGCATTAAAGCTATTAATCCAATGTGCAGGGTAGAATTTGCTTCCACCAAGATTAACTTTTTCTATGCTTTCTTTTGCGATTTCATTTTTTACAAACCATTGTTTAGAAATGTAAGGTTCTACTACATTTTTACAACGATAACAATATCCTACTTGATTAGTATAATCTTCTATTTTTTCAACAAAACCTTTTTCTTGTAATTCTTTTATAATAACATCTCTTGCTTCTAATCTTTCTAAGCCTTTAAAATGCAAGCAATGTTCATTTAAAATACCTTTTTCATCAAAGATAGTAATAAATTCAAGTTTATGTCTTAAGCCTACTTCATAGTCATTATGATCATGTGCTGGGGTTACTTTCACAAAGCCTGTGCCAAATTCCATATCTACATGCTCATCAGCAATAATAGGAATTTTTCTATCTATTAAAGGTAAAATGACATTTTTGCCTATTAAGTGTTTAAATCTTTCATCGCTTGGATTAACCATCACAGCACTATCGCCAAAATAAGTTTCTGGTCTTGTAGTGGCTACTACGATGAATTCTTGAGAATTTTCTAAGAAATATTTTAAATAATATAATTTTCCTTTATTTTCTTTATGTTCTACTTCTATATCGCTTAATGCTCCATCATGAGTGCACCAATTTACCATGTAATTTCCACGCACAATAAGCTTTTTATCATAAAGATCTACAAAGGCTTTTTTTACTGCATTTACCAAACCCTCATCCATGGTAAAGCGCAAGCGACTCCAAGCAGGAGTGATACCTAAAATTCGCATTTGCTTAACTATAGTGCCACCGCTTTGTTCTTTCCATTCCCATACTTTTTTTATAAATTCTTCTCTACCGAGTTCTTCTTTTTTAATACCTTGAGCTAAAAGTTGTTTTTCCACAACATTTTGTGTTGCAATGCCTGCATGATCAAGCCCTGGTTGATAAAGAGTCTTATAACCATCCATTCTTTTATAACGCGTTGTGATATCTTGTAAAGTACAAGTTAGGGCATGGCCTATGTGTAAAACGCCTGTTACATTAGGTGGAGGCATCATAATACAAAAGTTTTTACCTTTTTCTTGAATTTTTTCATTACCATTGATTTCAAAATATCCGCGTTCTTCACAAATTTTATAATATTCTTTTTCTAGTGATTTATCATACATAATTGCTACCTTGAGAATGAAAATAAATTGTTATGTTAGCTTAAAATTGTTAAAGAAGTTTTGAAATTTAGAAATTAGTTATAAAAAACTAATTTCTACTTTACGATTATTTTGTCTTTGAGAATCAGATTTATCTTTAGTAGGATAGGTGTCTTTTCCTAAAGATTCTATTTCTATAACCTCAGTAAAGCTAAAGAAATGTTTAGCCACATTCATTGCTCTATTTAATCCTATCATGTAGTTTGCAAAAGTACTACCTCTATCGTCTGCATAACCTTGAATTTTGATTTTTTTAATTATATCTTCTCTTGCTAGATTTTGATTGATTTTTTCAAGTAAATTTTCATTGCTATATTCGCTATATCCATTTCTTTCAAATAAAAATTTTAAATCAGAAATTTTAACATCTACATAATTATATTTTTTCTTATTTTTAGCAAAAACAATATCTTTGTTATATATGCTTAATTTCATATTATCATTTGATAGCATATCGATAAAAATAGTTAAATTATAATCTTGGGAATTAACTTTAATAGGATTAATCATTTCTTTTAACATATCAATTCTATAATCGCTTAAGCTTTTTCCATCTAATACATAAACTTTAACAAAATCATCACTCAAACTTGGCTCATATCTGCTAGTTTTGCCTTTTGCAATGTATTCTTGCATGGTATTTTTATATTTTGTTGTTTTTTCTTTTTTTACGCTTGTTTGTTTGTTGTTTTCAACTGGAGTTTTTTCTTCTTTTTGGACTACTTTAGGTGTAGTAGTTTCATTTTTAGAAACTTCAGCCATATTTGTTTGGGTTGTTGGTGCGACTTCTTGAGCGCTTGTATTTTCATCTATGATGGGATTATTTTGTACCGGAGTTTCTTCTTTTAAAGGCTCTTGGTTTGTTTGCTGTGGTTGGTAGTAAGTATTATTACTTATATTATTTCTTTCTTGATTGTATTGAGTACTTGGTGGAGTGTAGCTTTGATAAGAACTACTTTTTTTATAATCATATACATAAGTATTTGAATCATCTTCAAAATACCACATATAAAAACCAATACTAGCGCCTATTAGCACCACAAAAGCTATACTAAAAGCAATAATACTTTTCATTTTTTATCCTTTGTGAAGTCCTTAAAAGGACTTTGATTATTTATAATTTTTAATAGAATTTTCTAAAATTTCACTTGCTTTTTCAATACCTGCAAATTCTTTTACTTTTACCCATTTGTTTGGTTCAAGCATTTTATATGTTTCAAAGAAATTTTTGATTTTATCTAAGCTTGCTTTTGGTAAATCATCTAAACTTTTAATATTATCATATCTTGGATCAATTTTACTTACAGGAACAGCAAGTAATTTTTCATCCATACCACTTTCATCTTCCATCAATAATACTCCTATTAAACGACAAGGAATCACAGCTCCTGCCTGGATAGGGTATTCATTTAAAACCAAAACATCAATAGGATCGCCATCATCTGCAAGAGTATTTGGTATAAACCCATAGTTTGCCGGATAAAACATAGCTGAATACATCACACGATCAACCATGATGGCTCCACTTTCTTTATCAAGCTCGTATTTAATGTTTGATCCATAAGGAATTTCAATAACTGCATTAAGTTTGTTTGGCACTTCTCCAACTTTGATTTTGCTAATATCCATTTTTTATCCTTTATTTTAATAAATCATTGATTAAATTTTTCATATCAGCTACGATAGCTTCAATACTTCTTTCACCATTGATTACATGGTGGATATTTTCTTTAGTATAAAAATTTGTTATTTCTTCTAAAGGTTCTAAATAAACTTTCATTCTATTATTGAAAACTTCTTCGTTATCATCAGCACCTCTAGCACGTCCTAAAACTCTTTCTCTAGCAACTTCTTCGCTAACTTTAACTTCTATAACACCTTTTAAAATTACTTCACTTTGGTTTTTTAATACCTTATCAAACTCAAGCATTTGTTCAACACTTCTTGGATAACCATCTATTAATATAGTATTAGTTGGTGCATTTTTTAAAGCAGTGATGATAGTATTTACAACTACATCTAGTGGAACTAAATTTCCCTTAGAAATAAAGCTATCAATAGTCTTTCCAAGTTCGCTTCCACTAGCCACTTCTGCTCTTAGTAAATCACCTGTAGAATAGTGAGTAACGCTTGCATCATCTTTAGCTATGATGCTTGCATCGGTTGTTTTACCACTACCTGGTGCACCTATAATTAAAAATAATTGTTTCATTTAGTATTCTCCCTTAATCTTATACCTAATTCTCTCATTTGTTCATTGCTTACTTCGCTTGGAGCTTGAGTCATAAGACATTGTGCTCTTTGTGTTTTAGGAAAAGCTATGACTTCTCTAATGCTTGAAGATTTTGTTAAAAGCATGATAAGTCTATCAAGGCCTATTGCTATACCACCATGTGGCGGTGCTCCAAAGCTTAATGCATCAAGTAAGAAACCAAATTTCTTTCTTTGCTCTTCTTCATTAATATTTAAAAGCTTAAAGACTTTTTGTTGGATAGGGCTTTTATGAATTCTTATGCTACCACCACCTAATTCTACACCATTTAACACCACATCATGTGCAATAGAATTAATTTCTTCTAAATCTTGCTCGTCAATATTTTTTGGCATAGTAAATGGATGGTGCATTGCAGAATAGCTTCCATCATCATTTTGTTCAAACATAGGAAAATCAATAACCCATAAGAATTCTAATTTATCCTCATCAATAATTTTCATTTCATCAGCGAGGAATAATCTAAATCTACCCATATAATCAAGCACGGTTTTCTTAACTCCTGCACCAAAAAATACTACATCTCCAACTTCTAATTCACATCTTTGGATTAAAGCATTTAAATCCTCTTTGCTAAAGAATTTACAAAGTGGACCCTTAGGACCATCTTCTTTCATTTGTATGAACGCAAGTCCTGCCGCTCCAAATTTGCGTACAAATTCTTCAAATCTTTGCATTTGGCGTTTAGAAAAAATCGTATCGCCTTTTGGAACTCTTAAAGCTTTAATGCGATTTTTCTTTGTATCTTTTGCAATATTTGCAAAAATTTCGTTATTTGATTTTGCAAAAATATCAATCACATCAATAAATTTCATATCAAATCTTAAATCAGGCTTATCAGAACCATAATTTTCCATAGCTTCTTTATAACTCATTTGTCTAAAAGGTATGCTAATTTCTTTTCCGCAAGCTTTGAAAATATCTTTAAGTAAATTTTCTGCCATAGCTATGATATCTTTTTGCTCACAAAAACTCATTTCTATATCTATTTGAGTAAATTCAGGTTGGCGATCTGCTCTTAAATCCTCATCTCTAAAACATTTTGCAATTTGAAAATATCTATCAAATCCTGAACACATTAAAAGTTGTTTGAAAAGTTGAGGACTTTGAGGTAAGGCATAAAATTCGCCTTGATGTACGCGTGATGGTACTAAATAATCCCTTGCACCTTCTGGAGTGGCTTTAGTTAAAATAGGGGTTTCAACTTCTAAAAATCCCATTTTTGATAAAGAATTTCTTGCTGCTATACAAGCAGTTGATCTTAGGGCAAAATTATCATAAAGCTTTTTACTTCTTAAATCTAAAAATCTATATTTTAATCTTAATTCTTCATTTACGCTTTCATCACCTATAGCAAAAGGCACTACAGCGCTTTCATTTTCAATAGTAAGTTTGCTTATAACAACTTCTATTTCTCCAGTTTTTAATTTTGGATTTACAAGTCCTTCACCGCGTGGGCGAATTTTACCTTGTGCTATTAAAACATATTCATTTCTTACTGATGAAGCTATATTATGTGCTTCTTGATTATCTGCAGGATCACATACTAACTGTATAAGTCCGCTACGATCTCTAAGATCGATAAAAATTACACCTCCATGATCACGGTAAGAATTTACCCAACCACATAATGTTACTTCCTCGCCAACATTTTGTATGTTAAGCTCTGTATTATAATGAGTTCTCAAAATTTTTCCTTAGCTTAATTTTGTTCAATTTTGTTATTATAGTATTTTATTCTTTTGCTTAGCTAAGTTTTGTTATAATTTTTTTATGAAAAAATGTATAAATATAGAAAAAATTCAAAAAATAGGCTTATTTTGTAGGTTAAATACAAATTTAAACAAGCAAATTGATTTTTTAAGAGCAATTTTTTTGCAAAAAAATATAGAGCTTGTGTTGCTAGAGCAAGAAAAAATTAATCTAAAAGATTTAAAAAAATTAGATTTTTTGATTTCTCTAGGTGGAGATGGTACGCTTTTGTCTTTATGTAGACAAGTTTATCAAGCTAAAAAGCCTATTTTGGGTATAAATGCAGGAAATTTAGGTTTTTTAACAGCTTTTTCTTTTAATGAGGTAGAAAGTTTTTTTAAAGATTTTTTTAAAAGTGATTTTAAAATAGAAAAAGCCAAAATGCTTCAAATAACGCTTTGTAAAAAAAACAAAATCATTAAAAAATTTGCTTTTAATGATGCGGTTTTTTCTCGTGATAATGCTTTAATGGCAAATGTGGAAGTTTTTTTTGAAAATAAACTTTTTAATGCTTATTATGGAGATGGTTTGATTATAGCTAGTTCAAGTGGCTCAACTGCTTATAATATTAGTGCAGGTGGGCCTATAGTGCATCCTTGGAGTGAAATTTTTGTTCTAACTCCAGTTTGTTCTCATTCTTTAACTCAAAGGCCCATAGTTTTACCTTATGGCTTTGAGCTTGAATTGAAAGTTGAGCATTGTTTGTTGTATTTAGATGGACAAGAAGTGATTGATCCTAAAGAATATGATAGAATTCTTATAGGACTTAGTAAAAAAGAACTTAGTTTTATACATAAAAAAGATAGAGATTATTTCCAAGTTTTAAAAGAAAAGTTAAATTGGGGTAAGTGATGATAGAGAGTATTTTAATCAAAGAAAATTTAGGTTTTAAACAGGCAAAATTAGAATTAGAAGCTGGACTTACTGTCTTTACTGGTTTAAGTGGTGCTGGAAAGTCTGTACTTTTTAAGGCTATTTTGGCAGCATTTGCTCTAAGTGAGAGTGAAGCTAAAATGGTAGAAATTTTGTTAAATGATGGGCTTGAATTAGATGAGTTTGGTATTGAAAATGAAGAATTAAATGTATTTAAACTTTTAAAAGATAAAAGTTCGCGTTATTTTATTAATAATCAACTTATTTCAAAAAAGAATTTAGCCTTGCTTTCTAAGAAATTTGTAAAATATCTTTCAGCTAAGGAAAATAATGAGTTCTCAAATGAAAGGTTTTTAGACTTACTTGATTTTATGCAATCAAAAGAGGATAAGAAATTTCAAGATTTTTTAAATGAATATAAAAATATTTATAAAGAATATATGGAAAATAAAACTAAATTAGAAAAAATTCAAGAAGAAGAAAAAAAAGTAGAAGAATTAAAAGAATTTACGAGTTTTGAAATACAAAAAATTCAAAGTATTAACCCAAAAATAGGTGAATTTGATGAGTTGATGAGTTTAAAAAAAAGACTTTCGAAAAAAGATAAAATCGACGCTGCTTGGAATAGAGCAAGTAGAATTTTTGAGTTAGAATCAGCAGTGATTGAAGCTTTGCAAATTAGTGATGTTGATAGTTCATTTTTTTCAGAGTGTTTAAATGAACTAAGGGCAGTGTGGGAAAATCAAAGTTTTGATGATTTTGATTTTGATATAGAAGAAGTACTTGATAGGATAGAAAAACTTTCTTCTTTGATTTCAAAATATGGAAGCATAGAAGAAGCTTTAGAAGCTTTGGAGAAGAAAAAGGCAGAATTAGCTCATTATGAAAATTTAAGTTTTGAAAAAAAGGAATTAGAAGAAAAAGTACAAAATGCCAAAATGCTTTTAGATGAGAAAAGTCAAAGATTAAGTACTTTGCGTAAAAAAAGATTAAAAGAGCTTGAAAAATTACTTAATTTTTATCTTGAAAAACTTTATATGAAAGAAGTTAAATTAGAACTTAAAGATTGTGCTTTAAGTATTTTAGGTAAAGATGAAGTGAGTTTAAATATCAATGAGGCTAGTTTAAAAAATTTAAGTTCAGGCGAGATAAACCGTCTAAGACTTTCTTTTATTGCAACAGAATGCAATGTTACTAATAAAGCTAGTGGGATAATATTTTTAGATGAAATTGATGCAAATTTAAGTGGCAAAGAAGCTATGAGTATAGCTGAAGTATTAAAAGAGCTTGCTAAGTTTTATCAAATTTTTGCAATTTCACATTTACCACAGCTTTCATCAAAAGCAAGCAATCATTTTTTAGTAGAAAAAATAGGAAATGAAAGTAGGGTAAGAAAAATAGAAAAAGAAGAAAGAGTAAGAGAACTTGCTAGAATGGTAAGTGGGGAAAATATCACACAAGAGGCTTTAGAATTTACTAGAACTTTACTTTAAAAACAAAAAGTAAATTTCTATATGTTATAATTATACTTTTAAATTATAAAGAGAGTTGGCTATGGAAGAAAAAATTTTAATTATTGATGATAACAAAATGCTTACAAAGCTTTTAGCAAAAAAAGTAGAAAACACTTTGGGTTTAAAAGTAGATGTTGCTTTTGATATGAATAGTGCTAAAGAATTAGTGAAAAATGATTATTTTATGGCTTTTGTAGATCTTTGTTTGCCAGATGCTCCCAATGGAGAAGTGGTGGATGTGGTTTTAGAAAAAAATATTCCTGCTATAGTACTTACAGGAAGTAGTGATGGGCAAACGCGTAAGAAATTTATGGAAAAAGATATTATAGGTTATATTCAAAAAGAAAGCGAAAGCTGTATTGATGAAATGCTAAGTTCCATTAGAATGCTTCAAAAAAACAATAAAACTAAGATAATTTTAGCAATCGCTAATGTAACTTTACGCGCAGAAATGAAAAAAAATCTTAATAATCAACTTTTTAATGTTTTAGCAGCAGCACATGGAGAAGAAGCGCTAAGTTATCTTAGTGATAATCCTGATACAAAATTGGTAATTTGTGATGCAACTATGCCTGTAATTAATGGAGAAGATTTGCTTGTAGAAATTCGCTCAAAATACTCTAAGATAGAACTTGGTGTGATCATGGTTGGAGATAAAGATGATGCGCTAGAGGCAAGAGCTTTTAGAAAGGGCGTAAATGACTATGTGATTAGACCTTTCCAAAAAGAATCACTTAATTGTAGAGTGAATAATTGCTTAGATTATATGCAAAAATGTGTTTTACTTGATGAGTATAGTTTGGGTAAAGATTTGCTAACAGGACTTGATGATTATGCAAATTTTGAAAAAAGATTTTTAGATTATTTAGAAGATATGCAAGAAAGTGAAGAATTAGCTTTAGCATTAATTGATATAGACAATCTTGCAACAATTAACTATGAACTAAGTTATGATTGTGGTGATGGAGTGATTAAACACACAGCTAAAAAAATCAAAGATCAAATTCGCGGCATGGATTTAGCAACTAGAATTGAAGATGGTAAATTTTACGTACTTTTAAAAAATACAGATAATAAAGAAGCATTGAAAGCTTTTTCAAATATAAGAGTAAATATTGCTAAAGAAAGTGTTTTAATAGCTTTAGATGAGGTTGATTATAGTATTTCTGTAGGAGTTGCTTTTGGAGGTAAAACAAGCCAAATACAAGATTTGCTTAATAATGCTCAAAAGGCACTAGATTTAGCTAAGGCTAATGGTAAAAATAGGGTAGAGGTATGTTTTTAGATTGTGACTTTAGCGAAAAAATCATAGATACACATTGTCATCTAGATAATCAAGCTTATTTTGGATATTTGGATGAGATGTTAAATCATGCCTTTGCTAATGGAGTAGATAAAATCATCATACCTGGAGCAGATATAAAAGATTTGCCAAGAGCAAGAGAAATTGCACATGATTATGAAAATGTGTATTTTTCTTGTGGGGTACATCCTTATGATATAGATGATTTTGATTTGGATGTTTTAAAAGAATTTATAAATGATAAAAAATGCATTGCAGTGGGTGAGTGCGGGCTTGATTATTATCGTTTAAGGGCTGATGAGGATGAAATAAAAGCAAAGCAAAAAGAAGTTTTTATAGCTCAAATTCAGCTAGCTATTGAATATAAAAAGCCTTTGATTGTTCATGTGCGTGAAGCTAATGAAGATAGTTTTAATATTTTAAAAACATATGCAAAAGATTTACAAGGTGGTGTTTTGCATTGTTTTAATGCTAGTGAGCTTTTACTTCAGCTAGCAGATGATGGTTTTTATTTTGGTATAGGTGGGGTTTTAACTTTTAAAAATGCAAAAAAACTAGTAGAAGTTTTACCTAAAATTCCAAAAGATAAACTAGTCTTAGAAACAGATGGACCTTATTTAACTCCAGAGCCATATCGTGGCAAGGTAAATGATCCTATTTTGACCCATTTTGTAGCTCAAAAAATGGCTGAGCTTTTAAATTTATCTAAAAATGAAATAATAAAACTTACTAATTCTAACGCTAATCGTTTGTTTTTCCAAGGTTTATGATGAAAAAAAGCTTTTTATTTTTTATTTTAGTATTATTATGTTTAAATGCTAAAGCCTTGCAATTTACTCCAGAGCACTATACTCAACAAGCGCAAATTTTAAGAAATTTAGATATAGAAGCAAGCTATCTTAGTGATATGATTTTTTTAGAATTTAAAGAATCTTCCATGGATATGCATTCTAAAACTTTAGTAGATACGATGAGGGAATTTTACAAAATCACCCCGATTATCCGCAAAATCCTAGAAAAAGAAAATATCCCTCAAGAATTTTTATACTTAGCAATTGTAGAATCTGGTTTAAAAATTCATTCTATTTCAAGAACTAAAGCTGTGGGTGTTTGGCAATTTATGAAATCAACAGCACAAACTTTGGGTTTAAGAATAGATCCTTATGTAGATGAGAGAAAAGATTTAGTAAAATCAACTTATGCAGCTATTACTTATTTAAAACAACTAAAAGAGCAGTTTGGAAAATGGTATTTGGCTATTTTAGCTTATAATTGCGGTGATGGTAAATTACGTCAAGCTATAAAAAAAGCAAAAAGTGATGATTTAAGGGTTTTGCTTGATCCTGATAAAAAATACTTGCCATTAGAAACTAGAATTTTTATTAGAAAAATTCTTACTATGGCATTTTTAGCAAATAATAATGATTTTTTAATTTCTCAAGATAGCGCTTTGCTTAATTATGCCCTATCAAGTGAAGTTAAAAAAATCTCAGTTCCACCAAGTGTTTCTTTGAGAGAGCTTGCTAAAGTAGCTAAAATGTCTTATAAAGAATTTAAGCGTTATAATCCGCATTTTAATTATGACTTTACTCCACCTGATAAAAAAGATTATTATATGTACATTCCTTTAAGCAAAAGTGTGGCAGTAGAAAAGGCATTGGAGAATGTAAAATTAGCTAAGGTGGATACAACCATTCCACATACAAAAATTTATGTAGTAAAAGAAGGTGATAGTCTTTATACTATTGCAAGAAAACATAAAATAAGCGTTGAAAGTATTAAAGAATACAATAAAATAAAAGGAAATTTAATCAATATCAATCAAAAACTTGTGTTAAAAATTAAGGAGAATAATAATGCAAAAATTAAAACAACTCAAAAAATATCAAAAAACTCTCATACAAAAGTCGTTAGTCGTTAGTTGTGTGGGAGTTTTGTTTAGTGCTTGTAGTATGGTGCCTATTAGCACACCTACTGTGTATTATCCAGAGAGAGATTTTAAAAGTGTAAAGCACAATAACACTAGTTTAAAAGGTACTATGAAGCCTTACACTATTAATGGTAAAACTTATTATCCAACTGTAGTAGAAGTAGGTGAGACTGCTGATGGTATAGCTAGTTGGTATGGACCAGGTTTTCATGGTAAAAAAACCTCCAATGGTGAAACTTATGATCAACACGCTTATACTGCAGCTCATAAAACTTTACCTATGAATACCATAGTAAAAGTAACTAATTTAAAAAATCACCGTCAAACTACTGTTAGGATTAATGATAGAGGGCCTTTTGTAGCAGGTAGGATTATAGATTTATCTAATATGGCTGCAAGAGATATAGATATGATTCAATCTGGAACAGCTCCTGTAAGACTTGAAGTGATTGGCTTTGGAACAAGTGCAAGTTCGGGTTCAGTTCATACTAATTCTAATTTAGGCAGCAGTGGAGAGATTGCTGATAGTGGTCATATTTTCCAAGGTGGATCTTTTATGGTGCAAATTGGAGCATTTAGAAATAAAAGTGGTGCAGAGCTAATAGCAGGTAGATACAAAAATTATAATTCTTATACTTCAACTATACAAACAAGTGCTAAAGATGGCTTGCATAGAGTATTTTTAAAAGGTTTTAGAAGTGAGCAAGAAGCAAGAGATTTTGTTGATAGTGGATCTTTCCCAGGTGCGTTTATAGTAAGAGAGTAAGATTATGATAGAACTTATTTTTTTAGATGTAGATGGTTGTCTAACAGATGGTAAAATCATCTATACACAAAACTATGGTGAGATTAAAGAATTTAATGTAAAAGATGGTGCGGCGATTGAAGCTTGGCAAAAGCTTGGTAAAAAAGTTGCTATCATTACAGGTAGGACTAGCGAGTGTGTGTATTTTAGAGCTAGGGATTTAAAAATTGATTTAGTCTATCAAGGTATTAGTGATAAACTAGCTTGCGCTAAAGAAATTTTAGAAAAATTAAATTTAGATTTTTCTCAATGTGCTGCTATTGGGGATTATTATAATGATATGAGCTTGCTTGAAGCAGTTGGATATAGCTTCAAGCCAAAAGATGCACATAAGGCTTTGAAAACTGATAAAGTTTTAAATAGAAAAGGTGGCAATGGAGCAGTGAGTGAGATGATTGAAATTTTAATTGAACATAATAATATGCAAGCTCAATGGGATAAACTTTGGCGATAAAAATTTTTGCTATATTAATGAGTTTATTTGCCTTTGTTATGGTGATTTTAAGTACCCAAGATCCTTATTTATTTGCCATAAAACCACAAAAGGTAGATGTGGCAAATATGCAAGCTTTTAATGTACTTGATTATGAGTTAAATGCTAGTGTAATTAAGGCTACATATCAGGCAAGTCGTTGGGTAAAATATCAAGACAAAGATATTTTTGATGATTTTAAAGTTCAAGCGCTTGATTATAATTTAAGTTCGGATTTATTAGTAAGAAATGAAGAAAAATCCATTTTAGAAGGCAATGTAAGTTATTTTGATCATAACCAAACTTCTATTTTTACCCAAAAAGCAACTTATGATATGAAAAATAAAATTTTATTTTCTAATGATAATTTTAAAGCATATATAGGTTTAAATGAAGTTTTTGGGGATAATTTTTTATATGATGTAAATCAAAAAGAATTAAAAATTCAAGGAATAAAAGCATGGTTTTTAGAGCAGTAATTTTTTTGTGTTTGTTAAATTTGTTCGCATTTAGTGCACAAAAAATAGAAGTTTACGCTAAGGATTTTTACTTAGATGAAAAAAATGAAACAAGTGTATTAACCGGTGATGTAGAAGTTAAAAAAGGTAATGATGTTTTAAATTCGCAAAAATTAGTTATTTATATGAAAAACAAACAACCCACCAAGTATATAGCTACTAAAGATGCTAAATTTAAAATCATGATGAAAGATAAAACTTATCATGGAAGCGGTGATGAGTTTATTTATAATGTGGCTAAGGATACATATGAGATTAATGGTAATGCAAAAATTACAGAAATGCAAACAAAAAAAGAACTCATAGGGGATAAAATCATAGTAGATAGAAAAAATATGACTTATAGAGTAGTGAGTAAAGATAAAAAACCTGCCAAATTTGTATTTGAAGTAAAAGAATGATATTAAATGCTAAATTTTTAATTTCTGCTTCCAAAATAGACGAAGCACCACAACCTATATACACTGAAATCGCCTTTTTGGGACGTTCTAATGTGGGTAAAAGTTCTTTGATTAATACACTATGCAAAAATAAAAATTTAGCGAAAAGTTCTTCAACTCCAGGTAAAACACAACTTATTAATTTTTTTGAAGTTGATTGCAAAAAAGATGAGGATAAATTTAAACTAATATTTATTGATTTACCTGGTTTTGGTTATGCTAAGGTGAGCAAAAAAACTAAGGCTATTTGGAATAAAAATTTAGATGAGTTTTTAAAAGAGCGCAGTTCTATCAAGCTTTTTATCCATCTAATAGATTCAAGACATGAAAATTTAGATATTGATGCAAATTTGGATTTATATTTGGATTCTTTTATTAGAGCTGATCAAAAAAAAATAACAGTTTTTACAAAAGCAGACAAGCTCAATCAAAGTCAAAAAGCAAAAATTTTAAATACAAATAAAAATGCTATCTTAGTGTCAAATTTGAAAAAAAGTGGTATTGATAAATTAGAACAAAAAATCATTTTAGAGAGCTTGGGTTTGAATGAGGAGTAGAAATTTAGTAAAAAATAGATTTGATTTTTCTTATTTATTTTTTTATTTATCTTTGATTTTTTATCAAGTGCTAAGCTCTGTGTATTATTGGATGCCTCCTTTATTTGGGGTGTTTTTTTGTTATATGATAGTGCTTTTAAAAGAAAAAGAAAGAACTCTTAATAAGCTTGATTTTAGATGGTATTTTTCTTTGTTTTATCTTTTGCTAGTTGATATTATCCATGGATTTTATCTTTTTAGCTCATGGATAGCTTTTTTTGTTTTTTATCATCTTTTTGTCGATTGGTTTAAAAGCAAGTTAAAACTAGGTCATTATTTACTCGTTATATTTACTTTGTGTGCTTATATTTTTATCTATCTTTTTGATGTGTTTTTAGCATATTTAGATAATAATGAAATTTTAAAATTTGGTATTGAATATCTATGGTTTTTTGCTGTTGAGGCTTTGATTTCTTTTGTTATTTTTAAAGGGAAAATCTAATATGCGTATGCGTTTGGTGATGGGATTTATAGCTTGTTTTTTCTTGCTTTTGCTTGCTAGGGTGTATTATATAAGTATTAAATCTAATGTTTATTATGAAGAAATAGCTAAACAAAATGCCATTAAAACGCAATTTTTAGCACCTGTTAGAGGGCAAATTTTAGATATAAAGGGTAGACCCTTAGCGGTAAATAAATTAGGTTTTTCGATCTCTATAAAGCCATATTTGCATATAAAAAAGAAAAACAGAAATCTTTTAGAGCAGGAATTGCAGGTTATAGTAGATGCTTTTCCTGATTTAAACATAACTAAATTAAAACGAAATTATATAAAAGCAGATTCTTATTATAATCAAGATTATATAGAAGTAGTTCCATTTGTAGAATATGATGCGATGATTAAGCATTTTACTAAGCTTAATTTGCGCGAAAACATGCAAGTTAAATCTACTACTCAAAGATTTTATCCTTATGATGCTTTAGCTAGCCATGTTATAGGTTATGTTGGAAAAGCAAATTTAAATGATATGAATGAAAATGAAATTGCAAGATTGACTAGCTATGTAGGGCGTAGTGGCATAGAGCGTTCTTATAATGATATTTTACAAGGTCAAAAGGGTGAAAAGGTTAGCAAGGTAAATGCATTAAATAAAGAAATAGAAGAACTTTCTTATAAAAAACCTACTTCAAGTAATATCACTTTAAGCATAGATCTTGATTTGCAAGAATACTTAGCCAGTATTTTTGAAAATTTAGCAGGTGCAGCTATAGTAATGGATGTAAAAAGCGGAGCTATTTTGGCAGCGGGTAGTTTTCCTGAGTATAATCTCAATCCATTTGTTACGGGTATTAGTCAAGAAGAATGGGATAAACTTTCTAATGATTTAAATCATCCTTTTACTAATAAACTTATTAACGGTCTTTATCCTCCAGGTTCAGTTATAAAAATGGGTACAGCTTTAGCTTTTTTAGATAGTGGAAAAGTAAGTGAAAATCATAAATATTTGTGTGATTCTAACTTTGAGCTTGGTGGTAGAAAATTTAGATGTTGGAAGGCTATAGGTCATGGTTATGTAGATATGACAGATGCTATTAGGGAAAGTTGTGATGTGTATTTTTATAAAGGCGCTTTAGAGGTTGGTATTGATACTATTAGTTCTGTTTTTGAAAGAATAGGTTTTGGTGCAAAAACAGGAGTGGATTTACCTAATGAATTTATAGGAACAGTACCTAATAGAATATGGAAAAAAGAAAAATACAACCAACCATGGTATCAAGGTGAAACTTTAAATACAAGCATAGGTCAAGGTGATTTTCTTGCTACTCCTATGCAAGTGGCTAAATTTACAGCTATGATTGCTACGGCTAAAAATATCACACCGCATTTTTTACATAGTGTTGATGATAATGTTACTAAGATAAATTTTGATAATAATGAAAGTGTTTTTACGACTTTTGAATTATCAAAACTTCCACTTTTAAGGCGTGCGATGTATGAGGTGGCCAATGTTGATGGTGGAACTACGGCAAGATTTTTAAGAAATTCTCCTATTACTATAGCAGCCAAGACAGGAACAGCTCAAGTAGTTGGAATTTCCCAAAGTGAAAAAAAGCGTATCAAAGAAGAGGATTTAGAGTATTTTTTAAGATCTCATGCTTGGATTACTTCTTATGCGCCTTATGAAAAACCTCAATATGTAGTAGTAGTTTTAATCGAACATGGAAAAAGTGGTAGTAGTACAGGAGGGCCTATACTGGCTAAAATTTATCAAAAACTTATAGATTTGGGTTATATTGATAAAAAATATATTAAGAAAAAAGCTAAATGATTAGCATTCCATCACCATATGAGTAAAAACGATATTTGTTTTTTATAGCTTCATGGTAAAGTTCTAAAGTTTTTTCTCTACCTATAAATGCTGCTACAAGCATAATTAAAGTTGATTTTGGTAAGTGAAAATTAGTAAGTAAATAATCAAGTCTTTGCGGGGTGTTTTGTGGGTGTAAAAACAAATCACAAAAACCTTCTTTTATTTTTTTTCTATAATAATATTCTATACAACGAGTAACAGTAGTACCAACACCTAGTATTTTCTTAGAAGAATCAATCAAAGCACAAGTTCCATCATCAATATGAAAAAATTCTGAATGCATTTTATGATCACGTATATCTTCACATTCTACACCTTTAAAAGTTCCTGCACCAACGTGTAGTGTGATAGTATGGATATTATGATTTTTTTTTAGTTCATCGATCATCGCTTCATTGAAGTGTAAGCTTGCAGTAGGTGCAGCAACTGCGCCTTGATTTTTAGCAAAAATGCTTTGATAGTTAATGCTATCTTGCACTTCATCTGCTCTTTTAATATAGGGTGGTAAAGGCACATGGCCTATTTTTTCTAAAATTTCAAAAACTTCATGATGATTAAGTTCTTTTTCATCATTAAAAAACTCTACTTCTCTTGTGCCATCATCATGTAATTTTTTGATTTTAGCTTTTAAAGAATTTTCAAAATATAAAATTTGCCCTTCTTTAACCTTACCCCGAATTTGCACTAAAAATTCATTATTTTTTAAAGGATGGTTGATAAAAAGTTCTATTTTACTACCACTTTCTTTGTTTCCATAAATTCTTGCTTTGATGACTTTGGTATCATTAAAGATGATTTCACAAGGTGGTAAAATTTTAGCTAAGTCCTTAAAATGCAAATGTGAAATTTGATCTTTACATCTTTCATATACTAAAAGCTTGGCATTTTCTTTGGGTAAAATAGGAAAATTTGCTATAAGTTCATTGGGTAAATCATAATCATAACTAGAAAGCAAAAGATCTTTATCAATCATTTTCATCATCTTCTTTTTGACTAGGATTAACTTTTTTAGCTATATAAATAGAAATTCCATAAAGCCCACACAAAGGAACAGCCATTAAAAATTGTGATATAACATCAGGTGGTGTCATCATAGCTGAAAAAACAAAAATCACTAAAACTGAAACTCTAAAATGTTTTTTCAAAAAAGTATCATCAATCAGTCCAAGTTTAGCAAAGAAAAAGGTTATTACAGGCATTTCAAAAGCTAAACCAAAAGCAATTACTAATTTAGTAAAAAAGCCTACATATAAACCTATACTAATTAAAGGCTTAAAATCTTGGGTTTGCACCCCAAAATCAATCAAAAATTTAAAAGCCAAAGGTATAACTATATAATAACAAAATAAAGCACCAAGTGCAAACATAATACTAGCAAAGCTTACAAAAGGTACTACTAATCTTTTTTCATTATCATAAAGTCCAGGTGCTACAAATTTCCAAAACTGCCAAAAAATAACTGGCAAAGAAATCAAAAAAGCTGTAAAAAACGAAACCTTCATCGCAGTAAACAAAGGCTCTTGCAACTCAACGAAGGTCATTTGTCTTGAAATTTCAGGTAAGGCTGCTTCAACAGGCGCTTTTAGTATATCTATGATATAGTTATTAAAACTAAAACATACAAAAAACATCACAACAACACAAGCAACACTTATAAATAATCTTTTTCTAAGTTCTACTAAATGCGGTTTTAATTCTTCAAACATTCTTAGCTTTCCATTTTCTGAGTATTTTTTTCATCTTTTTGAATTTTTTCTTCAAGATTAGAAAGTTCTTGTATATCCTTTTCTAAATCATTAATTTCACTTTTTAATTCTTTGGTGTTATTTAAAATATCTTCTTTGAGTTGATCAAATTCTTCAAAACTTAGTTTTTTTCTGATATTTTCATTAGTTTGTGAAAATTCATCTTTGTATTTTTGTGCTTCATCTTTTAATTCTGCTATTTTTAGTTCTTTATTAATACTTGCTTTTGCTTCATCGATATTGCTTTTAATGGCTTTTAAAATTTTTGCAATTTCGACTATAGTTGAAGGTAATTTTTCAGGCCCAAGCACTAAAATAGCTACAACTAAAATAACTAAAATTTCACCAAAACTCATTATTTTATCTTCTTTCATTTGAATATATGGTTTACATTTTACATAAAAATACTTAAAAATATTATTACTTTTATCATATTAATATATAAAGATATCTTGATATATTAATATATTTTTGTTATATTGAATTAAAAATAAAAAAGGAAAAGCATGGAGAAATTAGTTTTTATTTTAAAAGATTTTCTTATTTTATTTATAGAAATATCTGTTTTGTTTATTTTAGTTAGTATGCTTATTGCTTATTTAAATGAGCGCTATGCCAAATTTTTTAATGAGCATTTAAAGAAAGATTCTTTTACAAGCTATATAAAAGCCATACTTTTGGGTTGTTTAACTCCATTTTGCTCATGTTCAAGCATACCGCTTTTAAACGCATTTTTAAAAGCTAAAGTCCCACTTGGGGTATGCATAGCTTATTTAATCACCTCGCCTTTAATTAATCCTATTATAGTAGTGATGTTTATGGTGAGTTTTGGCTTAAAAATATCTTTATTTTATGTGGGATTTTTATTTTGTGTGATTTTATTTATTGCTTTTTGTGTTTCTAAAATAAACACTCAAGGATTTTTTAATGAAGACTTTTTAAAAAATGATTTAGAGCAAAAGTCATGTTGTTCTAATAATACTTTTCAAAGCTCATGTTGTCAAAAACCTAGCTTGGTTTTTGCTAAAAATTCTAAAACAAGTAAAATTTTAAATTTTAAAAACAAAGCTAAAGAAAGTAAAATCAAAATATTATTTTCACAAAGTTTTAAAGAGTATAAAAAAATTTTACCTTATATTGTTATAGGTATGGCTATAGGGGCTGTTATACATGGTACTTTTCCACAAGATTTTTTCCAAAATTATATAAAAGATTATGGAGTTTTGGGCGTATTTATAGCAGCTTTTATAGGAGTTTTACTTTATACGAATTGTACGGCTATGATACCAGTGGCGCTAGCTTTAACTACCAGTGGAATTCCACTTGGTATAATGATGAGTTTTTTAATAGCAGGAGCAGGGTGTTCTTTGCCTGAGCTTATTTTGCTTAAAAGAATTTTCAAAACAAGTTTTTTGATTTTATTTGCAGGTGTGATTGTTGCTATTGCGATTAGTTTTGGTCTTTTAATGTTTTTTATATAAGGATTTTTATGCAAGAGTTTTTAAAAATAACAAGTGCGGTTAATGATGAAAGCAGGATTTTGATCCTAGCTTTCTTGCAAAAATACGGAAAGCTTTGTGTGTGTGATTTGCAAAGCTCTTTAAATATGAGTCAATCAAGGCTTTCAAGACATTTAAAAATTTTAAAAGAAGCTAATTTTTTAGAAGTAGATAGACAAGGTGTTTGGGCGTATTATGGAGTAAAAGAAAATTTAAATAATTTTTGTAATGATATATTAAAAAACATCAATGAACTTTCCATAAAGTTTCCTGAGCTTAAAAGGTTTTCTTGTGAATGCAAAGCTTAAGTGCTAATATACAAAGCTAGTTCATCGCTTAAAAGGTAGTTAGTATTATAAAAAATTCCATTTTTATAAACTAGCTTTCCTTTTTTACTAAGAAACATCGCTTTTTCTTTTTCTAAAGGTTCTAGCTTTGTTTCATCCACGCCTATAATACTTCTAAGTCCTAAGAAAATATGCTCTAAACGTAAATCTTTTGAATTTAAATTTTCAATCTCTCTAAGACAAGGATTTGTTATATAATCTTTTAAACTTTTTTTAGTATAAAATCTTTGATTTTTTAAAAATCCCACAGCACTTAAACCACAACCTATATAGTCTTTTCCTTGCCAGTATGCAAGATTGTGTTTGCAAATTTGTCCAAAATTGCTGATTTCATATTGTTTATAGCCAAGATTTTCAATCGCTTTAATAAAATGCTTTGCAAGGCGCGGTGCATTTTTTTTAAAATGAAATTTTTTAGCAAATCTTGTCTTTTCTTCTATGGTTAGATTATAAGCACTCACATGGTTAATATCAAGCAAAGTAAGTTTGGAAATTTCATAATCAAGCATTTTTTTATCATCAAGTTTTGTATCGTAAATTAAGTCTAGATTGATATTATCAAATCCTGCTTTTTTTGCATTTTCTATACTAGTAAAAATACTTTTTTGATCATGAATGCGCCCGAGAAATTGTAATTTTTTTTCATGAAAACTTTGCACTCCAAAAGAAATACGATTAAAACCTAAATTTTTTATCTCTTTAAGCCATGAAAAATTACTCGAGTTGGGGTTTGCTTCTATACTAATTTCACTATCTTTTTGTAAATAATTTTGTATAAAAATAAATATTTTTTCATAAAAACTAGCATCCATTAAACTAGGCGTTCCACCGCCTATAAAAACAGTCTTTATGGAATTTTTATCAAGTTTGAAAAAATTTAGTTGATATTTTATATCTTGCATTAAAGCATTTAAATAATCTTTTTCAAAGTCTTTTTTTTTAAGTGAAGTAAAAGAACAATAAAAACACTTGCTTTCACAAAATGGTATATGTATGTATAAATGCATAAAACTTCTTTAAAATGTGATTATAAATTCGTATTTTTTTGTTAGAATTATATTATTAAAAAGTCAAGGATAAGAAAATCATGGAAAAAGAAAAAAAATATAGGCCAAATGTAGCTGCTATAGTACTATCATCAGCTTATCCTTTTGAATGTAAAATTTTACTTGCTAAACGCAATGATATGGAAGATATATGGCAATTTCCTCAAGGTGGTATAGATGAAGGAGAGGATGTTAAAAGTGCGTTGTTTAGAGAATTAAAAGAAGAAATAGGCACAGATGAGGTTGAAATTTTAGCTGAATATCCTGAGTGGATTAATTATGATTTTCCAGCTAAGGTTGCACAAAAAATGTATCCTTATGATGGTCAAAGCCAAAAATATTTTTTAGTTAGAT
Source organism: Campylobacter sp. LMG 7929 (assembly GCF_024723595.1). NCBI lineage: Bacteria > Pseudomonadati > Campylobacterota > Epsilonproteobacteria > Campylobacterales > Campylobacteraceae > Campylobacter > Campylobacter sp. LMG 7929. The sequence continues at coordinate 63,942 of NZ_JANQCY010000010.1, forward strand.
TAAAAAATAAAGCTATCATTAATCTAAACACTAAAAATCCTGAATTTGATGCTTATAAATTTGCTTCATTAGAAGATGTTTATGATATGATTAACCATTTTAAAAAACCTATATATGTCAGGGTTTTAAAATATTTTAAAGAAAGGGGGTATATTTAATGCTGGTCGTACAAAAATATGGGGGAACAAGTGTAGGAACGCTTGAGCGTATTGATGAAGTTGCTAAAAGAGTAGCAAAAAGCAAAAAAACTTGCGATAAGTTAGTTGTAGTAGTTTCTGCAATGAGTGGGGTTACTAATGAGCTTATTGATTTTGCTCACCATTTTAGTAAAAATCCTTCAGGTCGTGAGATGGATATGCTTTTAAGTAGTGGTGAACGCGTGACTTCATCTTTACTTGCTATTGCATTAAATGAAATGGGTTTAAAAGCTACTGCATTTTCCGGACGCAATGCAGGGATTATTACAGATGATGTTTATACTAAAGCAAGAATAGAACACATTGATACTACAAATATCAACAAAGCCTTAGATGAGGGATATATCGTAGTAGTTGCTGGCTTTCAAGGTATTGACAAAATGGGTAATGTTACTACTTTGGGGCGTGGTGGAAGTGACTTAAGTGCGGTAGCACTAGCGGGAGCTTTAAATGCTAATTTATGTGAAATTTATACTGATGTAGATGGGGTATATACTACCGATCCTAGAATTGAGCCAAAGGCTAAAAAGCTAGATAAAATTTCTTATGAAGAAATGCTAGAGCTTGCAAGTTTGGGAGCTAAGGTTTTACAAAATCGCTCTGTAGAGCTTGCTAAAAAATTAAATGTGAAATTAGTTACTAGAAGTAGCTTTAATGAAAATGAAGGGACGATTATTACTAAGGAGGAAAATATGGAACAAGCTTTGGTTAGTGGTATAGCACTAGATAAAAACCAAGCAAGGGTTACTTTAAGAAATATCGATGATAAGCCAGGCATTGCTGCTGAAATTTTTGGGACTTTAGCAAATGAAAATATTAATGTAGATATGATTATTCAAAATGTAGGTTTAGATGGAGCTACAAATTTAGGTTTTACTGTGCCTGAAAATGAACTTGATTTAGCAACTAATGCTATGAAAAAAGTTTTAGGTGCTAATGCTAATATAGAAACAGATAGTGCTGTGGTAAAAGTTTCAGTTGTGGGTGTGGGTATGAAATCACATTCTGGAGTAGCTTCGGCAGCTTTTAAAGCACTAGCAAATGAAAATATTAACATACAAATGATTTCTACAAGTGAAATTAAAATTTCAGTTATCGTGCATGAAAAATATGGCGAATTAGCTGTAAGAGTATTGCATGAAGTTTATAAACTAGATATATAAATGAGCAATAGTTTTTTAAAATTTACCCTAGAGCAAATCCGAGAAAATGGTACTTATACAAGTTGGTTGGAAGAAAGGCGTCTTGAATGGTCGCCTTTGATCGCTTCTAAGTTAGCTTTGCTTTTGCAAGGTTATACTTTTATTGTGATTACTGATGATCAAAGAACGTGGTTTGAAGAGTATTTTTTAAGTCAAATTAACGCTAGTTCCACAAGACCTTTGGTGCCTTTTGTGTCTTTAAAAGGAATTTATAATAAAGCTTGTAATACCCAAGAAGATATAGATTTGCTAAATGATCTTTTAAGTATTTCTTTTCCTAATGGCTATGCCTTTTTTTATATAGGAACTAATACAGGTTTTAAATTTAAAATCGCTAATTCCAAAGCTGAAAGTATGCTTTGGCTTTTTGATGAGCAGTTGCAAAATAGCTTTTACCTTTCTTCGCGTGATAAGGAATTAGACTATAAACTCATTTCTTTATATAAAGTATTTGAGCAAAGCTTAGAGGCTGTGCTTTTTTCTAAGGTAGAAATTTGAATCTAAGAAATAAAATCATTATCCATAATGATTTTGAGCTAATGCAAGAAAAGCTCACAGAAGAATATGGAGCAAAAAATCTTAAATTTTTCATACCCAAAAATCCTGACTTAGAATTAAGACTAAATGACTTAACTTATGACAAAAACGGCCAAGCAACCGCAAAAGCTATTATGAATGAAAGTTATATAGCTGAAGCACAAGCTAAAATCATTGTTATATTAGCCAAGTCTTTTCGTGAAGAAGCGCAAAATTTTTTGTTAAAACTTTTTGAAGAGCCACCAAAAAATGTATATTTTATCATCGTAGCTCCTTCAAAAAATGTTTTTTTACCTACTATACTTTCAAGATTTATCATAGAAAAACATAAAATTCAAAAAGAAAAGATGTCTTTAAATTTGGATCTTAAAAAAATGGATCTAGCTCAAATTACTTCATTATTAAAACAATATGAAAATATAGACAAGCATGAGTGTTTAGAGCTAATTAGTGCTTTAAGCCATGAATGTTTTAAACAAGATATAAAATTAAACGATGAAGAAATTGAATTTTTTTACAAAGCTTATGAATTAGCTAAATTAAATGCAAAGCCAACTATTTTGCTAAGCACCATAGCTTTAATTTTACACGAGAGAAAAAATGAAAATCATTAAAATCAATCCTAATACAGATTTTGAAAAAATTTCTAAATATATAAAGCCACATAAAGCAGGCGAGAAAATTATGAGTGAAAAAACTCAAATTCATTTTTTTCTTATCAAAGAGTTAAGAGCACCTGCTGCAAATATACTCAAACAAGATGCGCTAAGGGTTGGAGCTGAGCTTGTAACACATAAAGAAGTTATATTAGGTAAAGAACACACCAATGCCTTACTTATGGTAACGCAAGATCAAGCCAAAAAGCTTATAGAAAAAGAAAAATTACAAGATTTTAAGCTTAAAAATTTGGCATTATTTTTAAAGTCTAATTTCACTAAACCCAAATATGCAAAAATTATGGGTGTGATTAATATTAATGAAGATAGTTTTAATGCTCAAAGCAGGGTTAAAGAAAATGAAGTTTTAGAAAAAATCGAACTTATGATTTCTCAAGGGGCTGATTATATAGATATAGGCGGGGTTTCTTCAAGACCTGGTAGTGTATATTGTGGGCAAGAAGAAGAGTTTAAACGCTTAAAAAACACCCTAGATTTAATCTATAAAGAAAAACTTTATGAAAAATGTATTTTTAGCTTAGATAGCTTTGATGAGTATTGTTTAGAATATGCTTTAAATAAAGGCTTTAAGCTTATTAATGATATCACCGGTTTTAAAAATGAAAATTTAGCTAAATTAGCTTTAAAATACAAAGCCACTTATACACTCATGCATATACAAAATACTCCACAAAATATGCAAAATAACCCGCATTATGAAGATGTATTAGCTGAGCTTGATGATTTTTTTGCGCAAAAGCTAGAAAGACTAATTGAGCTTGGTTTAGAAGATGTGATTTTAGATGTCGGTATTGGTTTTGGTAAAAGTCCTTGGCATAATATGATGTTAATCAAGCATTTAGAGCATTTTTTACACTTTGAAAAAGAGCTTTTAATCGGAGCTAGTAGGAAAAGTATGATAAATGCTTATTTTAGCTCAAGTGTTGAGCAAAGACTAGCTGGCACGCTTTATTTGCATTTAGAAGCTTTTAAAAATGGTGCAAGTATTATAAGAGTGCATGATGTGTATGAACATAAGCAAATGTTTGAACTTGCAAAAGCTATGGATGAACTTTCTTTGGAGTAATGATGACTTATCAAGAGTATTTAGAAAAGGTAAAATTAGCAAAAGAATGGATGAGGGCTTATTATGAAGATGATGAGCCTTTAGCAAGTGATGAAGAATACGATAAACTTATAAGAGAGTTAAAAGCATTTGAAACGCTTCATCAAGAAAAGATTTCTAAAGATTCTCCTACGCAAAATATCGCCCCAACTATACAAAGTGAGTTTCATAAACTTGCACATAGTGCAAAAATGTGGTCTATGGAAGATGTTTTTGATGAAGCTGAGCTTAGAGCTTGGGCAAAAAGAGCTAAATGTGAGTTTGATTTTTTCATAGAACCTAAATTTGATGGAGCAAGTTTAAATCTTACTTATGAAAATGGTATTTTAATCAGCGGTGCTACAAGAGGCGATGGGGAAGTAGGCGAGGATATTACTTTAAATGTTAAAGAGATATCTAATATACCTCAAAAAATTCCTTATAAAAAAAAGATAGAAATTCGTGGCGAAGTAGTGATTTTAAAAGAAGATTTTGAAAAAATCAATGAAAAAAGAGCCAAAGATGGCTTAAGTTTATTTGCAAACCCACGCAACGCAGCAAGTGGTTCGCTAAGACAGCTTGATACAAGCATTACAAAAGAAAGAAATTTAAAATTTTATCCTTGGGGAGTGGGGGAGAATTCTTTAGATTTTAAGAAACACTCTGAAGTGATGGAGTTTGTAAGAAGTCTTGGCTTTTTAAAAGATGATTTTGTTTTTTGTGTGAAAACTTTAGATGAGGTTTTAGAAAAATACCATGAACTTTTAGAAAAAAGAGATCAAAAGCCTATGATGATGGATGGTATGGTTGTAAGGATAGATGATTTAGCTCATTGTAAGCTTTTGGGTTATACCGTGAAATTTCCAAAATTTATGACTGCGTTTAAATTTCCTGCTTTGGAAAAAACTACAACCTTACTCGGGGTTAATTTACAAGTTGGAAGAAGTGGAGTGATCACTCCTGTGGCAGTGCTAGAACCTGTAAATTTAGATGGGGTTGTAGTAAAGTCTGCAACCTTGCATAATTTTGATGAGATAGCTAGACTTGGAGTGATGATAGGCGATAGTGTAAGTGTGATAAGAAGTGGCGATGTGATACCTAAAATCACTAAAGTTTTTACCCAAAGGCGTGATGGTTTAGAAAGTAAGATTACTAAACCAACTCTTTGTCCTGAGTGTTTTAGTGAGCTTTTAGATGAGGGTGCTTTTTTAAAATGCCAAAACTTAGACTGCAAGGCAAGACTTGTAAATTCCATTATACATTTTGTATCTAAAAAGTGTTTAAATATAGACGGCCTTGGAGAAAATATCGTCGAGCTTTTATTTAAAGAAGGAAAAATCACTAATATAGAAAGTATATTTTTCTTAAAATACAGCGATTTTGAAGGCTTGGAAGGCTTTAAAGAGAAAAAAATCAATAATCTTTTAAGCGCCATTGAAAATGCAAAAAAATGCTCTTTATCAAGGTTTATCACTGCTTTGGGTATAGAGCATATTGGAGAAGTGGCAGCTAAAAAGCTAGCACAATCTTTTGGCTTTGAATGGTTTATGCAAAGCTATGAAGCTTATGCAAATTTAGAAGGCTTTGGCGAGCAAATGGCTAAAAGCTTAGAAGAATTTACCCATGTCAATGCAAATCGCATTAAACATTTTTACGAAATTTTGCATTTAGAAGATGAGAAAAAAGAGCTTATTATAAATGAAAATATTTCCAATAAAACCTTTGTTATCACAGGCACTTTAAGCAAATCACGCGATCATTTTAAAGAACTAATCGAAAGCTTTGGAGCGAAAGTAAGCTCTAGTGTGTCTAAAAAAACTGACTTTGTATTATATGGAAGCGAAGCAGGCTCAAAGCTTGAAAAGGCTCAAAGCTTAGGAGTCAAGTGCATCAATGAGGCTGAGTTTAACGCTCTTTTAGGCGGTGCTGATGAGGTTTGATGTTTTTGTAAGTACAAAATTAAACATTTCTCGCAACAAATCTTGCGAGCTTATAGAAAACAAGCAAATTTTACTCAATGGCGAGTTTAAAAAAACCTCTTTTAAAATCACATCTTTAAATCCTTTAGAAGATGAGAGTTTAAAACTCACGCTTTTAGAAGAGCTTTTTGTAAGTAGAGCTGCTTTTAAGCTTAAACATTTTTTACAAGAGCATGCATTAACTATAAAAGATAAAATTTGTTTAGATATAGGTTCATCAACCGGAGGTTTTGTGCAAATTCTACATCAAAATAAGGCTAAACACATCACAGCTTTAGATGTAGGCTCTAACCAACTTCATAAGAGCTTAAGAAATTTAGAAAATATCCAAATTTGTGAAAACACCGATTTGCGTGAGTTTAAAAGTGAAATTTTATATGATGTTATCACTTGTGATGTGAGTTTTATCTCTTTAACACATTTGATTTTTCATATAGATAAGCTTGCTAAAGATCTTATCATCTTGCTTTTTAAGCCTCAATTTGAAGTAGGTAAAAATGCTAAACGTGATAAAAACGGAGTGGTAAAAGATATAAAAGCTATTAAAACTGCTAAAGAGAGCTTTGAAAAAGCTTGTGCAAAGCTTGGTTGGATCTTGCAAGCAAGTCAAGAGTCACACTTAAAAGGAAAAGAAGGTAATGTTGAGTTTTTCTACGCCTATAGAAAAAACTAAAATCACAAATTTAGCTATAGGGCATTTTGATGGCATGCATTTAGGACATTTTGAGCTTTTTAAGCATTTAGATGAAAATGGAGCCTTGTTTATCATCACTAAAGAGGAAAAAGAAGCCCTAACGCCTAAGGATTTTAGAGTAAATTTGGTTGATTTTCCTTTGATTTTTTGTGATTTTGAAAAAATAAAAAATTACAAAGGCGAGGATTTTTTAAAGCTTTTAAAGCAAGAATTTCCCAAACTAGAAAAAATCATCGTAGGTTATGATTTTAAATTTGGTAAAGAAAGAAAATGTAGCGCCAAAGATATACAAAGCCTTTGTGGTATAAACACTATCATTGTAGATGAGTTTAAAATTCAAAACAAAAGCGTTCATACAAGTATGATTAAAACCTTACTTAAAGAAGCAAAAGTTAAAGAAGCTAAAAATTTCCTAGGTAGGTTTTATACTATACAGGCAAATATCATCAAAGGGCAAGGCATAGGTGCTAAAGAGTTTTTTGCAACTTTAAATTTATGCGTCAAAGACTTCTTTTTACCTAAAGATGGTGTATATGCGACTTTGGTAAAGATTGAAAATAAAAGTTATCATAGTGTAAGTTTTATAGGTATAAGATCTACTGATGAAAATTTTGCTTTAGAAACGCATATTTTAGATGAAAATTTCACAAACACAAATACAAAATCAGTGGAGTTAAGCTTTATTGACTATATAAGAGCTAATGAGAAATTCAATGTTTTAGCCTTATTAAAAACACAAATTGGTAAAGATATTAACAAAGCAAAAGAAATTTTAGGAAAATTAAATGAAAGATGAAATTTTTAAAAAACCCTTAGAAAAACAATTTGAATTTGATAAAAGTGTAGCAAGCGTTTTTGATGATATGGTGTCAAGGTCCGTGCCTTTTTATACGCAAAATTTAAAACTCATAGTCGAACTCATAGATCATTTTACACCGCAAAATGCAAGAATTTGTGATCTTGGTTGTTCTACGGCTAGTTTATTGCTTGCACTTTATGAAAAAAGAAAAGATTTCCTTTTAAGTGGGGTTGATGAGGCTAATGCTATGCTAGAGATTGCTAAAAGTAAATGCCAAGCCTTTGGAGCTAGGGTGGAATTTCATCAAAAAAATTTAGATGATTTTGAGTTTTTTAAAAATGATGTTTTTATAGCTACTTATACTTTACAGTTTATCCGCCCACCTAAAAGACAAGAGTTAGTTGATAAAATCTATCAAAACCTAAATGAAAATGGTATGTTTGTGTTTAGTGAAAAAATTCTATATGAAGATGTAAAAATAGCTAAAAAAATGATACAAATTTATGAGCAATATAAACTAGAGCAAGGTTATAGCAAGCTAGAAATTTCAAGCAAACGAGAAGCCTTAGAAAATATCCTCATACCTTATACTCAAAATGAAAACATAGCCATGCTTAAAAAAGCAGGATTTTCTAAAGTAGAAAGTGTTTTTAAATGGGTAAATTTTGAAACTTTCATAGCTTTTAAATAAAATATTTTCAATATAAAAGTTAAAAATATTAGCTTAAAAATTATATTTATAATTATAAATATATTACAAATTAATTTTTCTACTATTGCAAACATTTATAATTTATTATATAATTTGGTTATTTTGTTATACTTATTTATGTTTATTTTTTGGTTGTATTTTTTTATTAAAAAAAGGGCTTTTATGATTAAATGGTCGAAAGAATATAGCGTGCATAATAAAACCATTGATGAGCAGCATAAAGTTTTATTTGATATAGCCAAAAAGGCTTATCTTATAGCAGAAAATCATGCGAGTATTAGTGAAATCAAGAGTGTTTTGATTGAGCTTTTTGAGTATATTAAAACTCATTTTAAAGATGAGGAAGCTCATATGCAAAATATTGCTTATCCTGGATTAGAGCAACATAGAAAAATCCATCAAGAAATTACAACTTCATTAATCTCTTTAGTGAAAAACATTAAAACTGTAAATGATTTCAAAGAAAAACTTAATGTAATTACAGAAAAATGGCTTGTAGAACATATATTAAAAGAAGATATGAAATATTATAGATATGAAAAACAAAAACAACAAAAAACCGATGAGGTAGATTTTGATAAGGATGAAAATTTAACTGTAGAGCATTTTGTTGAAGAAACACCAAAATATGTTGTTTATATTTGTGGTTGTGCAAATGAAAAGCATAAAATCCCTCATCGTGTTCATTTACAAATTCTTAATGGTGTAAAATATAACTGCAAAGTTTGTAAAAAAAATATTCGCATTGCTTAGGATGTCTTATGGAAGCATTTCCAATATGGAATGAAAAATTCAGCATTGAAAATGCAGATATTGATTTGCAACATCAAACTCTTTTTGCTTTAGCAGAAAAAACCGCTAATCTTTTAAATAGACATATTTATAAAGCAGAAGTCAAGGAATTATTGGGTGACTTTTTTGATTATATGCGAACCCATTTTAAAGATGAAGAAGATTATATGTATTCTATAAATTATCCGTATTTATCAGAACACAAAGCAATGCATAAGAAAATTATCAAAGACATGAGTGTATTGCTTAGTGAATGTTCTAGTACAAATGATCTTAAAGAAAAGCTATATAAGATAGTTTCAGTATGGCTTTTAGAACATATAGTAGAACATGACATGAGAATTAGTAAATTTAAAAAAAGTTTAGATAAAAAAGATTTAAATCAAAAACAGGTGCAAGAGAGCAGTGATAAATTTGAGTATATTTGCGCTTGTAAGGATATGATTCATAAACTTGATTATGGAGTGCATATTAAAATAAAATATTTAAATATAGCTTATAAGTGTAAAAAATGCTCCAAAGAATTAGTTTTTAATTATATAGAATAATTTTTCCAATATTAAATATAAAAATTATAAAATAAAAATTTATAATTTAGATAATTTTTATTCATAAAATTATTATTAAGAATAATTTTATGAATAAAATATTAATATTATACTCATTATCAAAATATACATAAAACAGCTATATCCATTTTTTATATCAATTTTATGAAAGGGTTTTTAATGAATAAAAATTTATCTAAAAAATGTTTTATGGGGGGGGGTAGTAGTACTTTATTAAAACTATATTTTATCACTATCATCTCTTTAAGCTCCCTACAAGCTGCCACCCAGGCAAATTATGATAAAGCTTCTAATGCTTATGTTATTAAAGAGCATAAATTTAATAATAATGATGTATATGATTATAATCTTGATACCTATAAATTTATCAACGGTGTGAATTATTATGGACAATTTTCTACTAATAAAAATATTTCGGATACTACTTTGATTTATGATAATCCTAAAAATAAGGATTATTTTAGGTTAAATTTAAAAGAATCACAACAAGATATACTCACTCCAAGTATTAAAGAAGATATTTTTGTAGTTAATGGCTTTCATAGTACTAATTTATCTAATACCACATTACATCAAACTAGCTATATACCTTTTTTAGTTTCTGCTTATACTTTCAATGCAAAAGCTAATAATAATACCTTAGTATTAAAAGCAGGAGAATTATCTTCAGTATATTATTTAAAACCTACTGATAAAGAAGTAATCAATCCTAAAGCTACGGGT
>NZ_JANQCY010000011.1:0-57922 GCF_024723595.1 Campylobacter sp. LMG 7929
AAAGAAATTCCAACCGCCATAAGACCTTTATTACGCAGTTCGTCTCCTACTTTTGGACCTACTACATCCACGCGGCGCACTTCAAATTTACCTGTATCTTTTAACAAATTTGCAATACTTACTCCAATATCACTTCCCAAGCTATCGCTACTTCCTGAAAAACGAATAATAACTTCATTAGCACTACCAAATTCAGTAACACTAGCTCCTTTTAAATTTTCATTTATAGATAAAGCTTTACGAATTTCGGCCAAAGGAGCTTTTTGCTCATATTGAAGTTGCACCAAAGTTCCACCGGTAAAATCAATACCAAAATTTAAACCCTTAGTAAAAAGGATAAAAATAGAACCAAAAAATAAAATAAAAGACAAAGAGATGGCTGCAAATCTCATTCTCATAAAATCATAAACATGTTTTTGACTAAAAAATTGCATTAAGGTCTCCTATATCCAAACCATAATCTTGTGTTATTGCTTTTTTCCATACGGTTCATAAACATTTCAAACATACCATGAGTTCCAACAATAGAAGTAATCATCGAAACTAAAATCCCAATACTCAAAGTCACCGCAAAACCTTTTACCGCACCTGTTCCATAAGCATAAAGTACCACTGAAGTAATAAGCGAAGTAATATTAGAATCTAAAATCGCGCTCATTGCATGCTTATAACCATTTTCAACACTTTGCCTTATACTAGCACCTTCTCGCAATAATTCTCTAATTCTTTCATTAATAATAACATTAGAATCTACTGCCATACCCACAGTCAGTACAAGTCCTGCCATACCAGGTAAAGTCAAAGTTGCTCCAAACATAGCCATTACAGCAATAATCACTAAAATATTTGCCACTAAAGCAATATTAGCAAAAATTCCTGCTATACCATAATACATCACCATAAATGCAATAACTAATATAGAAGCACCTGCTAAGGCTATCATACTCATTTTAATACTATCAGCACCCAAAGATGGTCCAACACTTCTTTTTTCAAGCATTTTAACCGGTGCTAAAAGCGCCCCACTTCTTAAAGCAATAGCCACATCATGAGCTTCTTCTACAGTAAAGCTACCACTAATTTGGCCACTACCTCCACCTATTCTTTCATTAATTCTTGGAGCTGAATATACTTTATTATCCAAAACTATAGCTAAGCGTTTGCCTACATTATTCCCAGTATAATCTCCAAATTTTTTCGCACCTTCTGAATTTAAGGTAAAATTAATCACAGGAAGATTATTGCTTTGTGCAAAACCTACTTTTGCATCTGTTAGCATAGAACCATCAAGAATAGGTATAGATTTTACTAGATATTTAATTTGAGGATTTTTTGCATCTTCAAAAATCAAATCTCCATATTCAGCAGCTTGAGCTGGAGTAAGATTATTTACCTGATCCATTCTAACATCATCTACTTCCATTAATTGCAAATGTGCAGCTTTTGCGATAAGCTCTCTAGCTCTAGCCTCATCTGCAGCAGTTTTAATACCTGGAAGTTCGACTAAAATTTTATCCTCACCTGATCTTGCTACATTTGGCTCTGCAAGGCCAAATTGATCAAGTCTGTTTCTAATGGTTTCTACAGCTTGTAAAATAGCTTGTTCATGAGTTAGTTTGATTTCTTCTTGGGTTAAAAAAAGTGTGTAGTGTAAATTTTCGTGTGTAATAGCCAAGCCTTTAATGTCTTTTAATAACAAATCAACCTTAGCTACATCATTTTCATCTAATAAACTAAATTTAATACTAGTATCATTTACTTTGATTTTATCAACAATAATATCTTCTTTATTGATAGAATAACTAAGAGAAGAGGCTATGGATTTAACCTTTGATTTAACCGCCTCTTCTACTTCTACACCTAATAACATATGCAAACCACCTTGCAAATCAAGTCCCAGGTTGATCTTAGCACCACTTTGGGTTTGCATAAAAGAAGGTATGGAAAAAATTAATCCTATAAGAAAAACTACAAAGAAAATGATACTTCTATAAGTAATTTTTCCACTACGCATCAATTTTCTTTGCTATGAAATCTCTAGAAATTTTTACAACTACATTTTCATCATTAAGCTTAACTTTGATAAAATCCTCTTCTGGTTTTACCACCTCGCAAATTATCCCACCATTTGTGATGATTTTATCTCCTTTTTCTAAAGATAAAACCATTAATTTGTGGTCTTTTGCTTGTTTTTGTTGTGGTCTGATAACCAAAAAATAAAAAATCGCAAAAAGCACAATGAGAGGCAACAATGAAGTCCAAATATTTCCGTTTTCTGCCATTTCTTCCCCTTTTTTTAAAATTCATAAATTCTAATTCTACCACTTTTAAAATAATAAAAGCCTTTTTTTCTGCACTTTTATTGTCAAATTTTATTTATTTTTCTTTTTTTGAAAATTTACTTTTTGAATTTATTTCACCATTTTTAAGTATATATGGTTTGATTTTATTGCTAAGAAATAAAAGTAAAATAGGATATTTTTATACCGGATTTTTTGTAGGAATTTTATGGTTTTGGTGGATAGCTTTATCATCAATTTATTTTGATTTAGCTTATTTAATTCCTTTAGAAATTATCTTAATCGGATTAATTTATGGATTATTATTTTTGGTATGTTTTTTTCTTAAATATGATTTTTTAAGGCTTTGTGGGATTTTTTTACTTAGTTTTGTTCATCCTTTTGGATTTGATTGGCTAAATTGGGGTGTTTTAAGTGTATATGGAATCTTTGATGCAAGTTATCAAGGCATTATAGCTATGTTTTTGATTGCTTATTTTTATTATGAAAAATACATTTCAAGATATTATAAAATAGCAATCATTTTAATCCTTATTCTAATTGGAGCCCAATATAATCAAAAACAATCGCAAACATTAAATTTAGACTATAAATTAATTCAAACTAATATCTCCCAAGATCAAAAATTCATACAAGAAAATTTACACACTCATTCTAAAGATATATTTTATCAAATCAATCAGGCCATAAAAGAAGGTAAAGAAGTAATTGTTTTTCCTGAAACAGCTTTTGCCTTTGCTTTAAATAAAGCTCCAAGTTATTTACAAGCTTTAAAAGATTTATCAAAACAAATCATCATCATCACAGGTGCTATAAGTACCACACCTAATCATCTATACAATAGCACTTATGTATTTGACAATGGCAACATACAAGTTTTTAACAAACACTATCTTGTGCCTTTTGGGGAAGAAATTCCTATATTTAAAAACTTTTTTAAAAAATATCTTTTAAATATTGATGAATTTTCAAAAGGAAAGAAATTAAATCAATACACTCTAAATAATCAACTCATCACTAATGCTATCTGCTTTGAAGCCACAAAAGAAAAACTTTACAAACACTCAAAGATCATCATAGCCATTTCAAACAATGCTTGGTTTAATTTTTCAAGTGAGTATAAATTACAAAATTTTCTAATGCGTTTTTATGCAAATAATTATAATGTAAGTATATATCATGCAGTTAATGGAAAAGAAAATGCTGTAATTAAGCCAAAAGAGACATTGATTTTAAAGATAAAAGAAAAACTTTTAAAGCAAAATGAAGCTTAAAAGCTTCATTTTATAATACTTTAAATTCATCAAGAGCGTCTAATTTTTCCCAAGGATAATCAGCTTGACCTACTTGACCACGAGCAGCTACATCAGCATACATGAAAGTATCTTTGCTTGGTTTATCAAGATTGAATTTATTTTTAATCCAATTTGGAGTTAATGGGAAAGTTTTCATTACAAAATCACTTAAAATATCATCATTTAATCTTGTGTTTGTTCCCATACAATCCACACTAACAGAAGTTGGTTTAGCTACACCTATAGCATAAGAAAGCTGCACTATGCATTTTTTAGCAAGACCTGCGGCTACGATATTTTTAGCAAGCCATCTTGCTGCATAAAGCCCACTTCTATCAACCTTAGTATAATCTTTAGAAGATTGCGCTCCTCCACCTATTGGAGCATAACCACCAAAGCTATCTACTATAAGTTTTCTTCCTGTTAAACCACTATCATGCAACGAGCTGTGATTTACATATTTTCCCGTTGGGTTGATTAAAATTCTTGTTTTTTCTGGACAAAAAAGTTCTTTTGGTAAATTTGAATCTAAAATCAATTCCATCACCAAAGCTCTTAAATCTTCTATTTTCATACTTTCAACACAAGGAGCTGAAACTACAATAGTATGGATGCTTTGAGGTTTACAATTTTCAAAATTTTCTTTATTTACATAATCAATTGTCACTTGAGTTTTAATATCCACTCCAAGTTTATCAGGATTGTTTTTTGCAAACTCATATACTTTATCACAAAGCATTCTAGCATAAGAAATAGCTGCTGGCATATATTCTTTTGCTTCATTGCTTGCAAAACCAAACATTATCCCTTGATCACCTGCTCCAATCTCTCCATCTTCTTGATCAACACCTTGATTAATATCAGGACTTTGCTCATTTAAAAATACCATTACATCTAAATCATCAGGATGTAAACATTGTTTTTTGCTAAAATGTGGATGCCCATCATAACCAATATCTGCTAGAGCTTTTTTTACAATATTTTCATAATCTTGTTTTTCTAGTTTATGTTTTGATTTAATTTCACCACCAATTACTACTTTATTTCCTGCTACAAAAACTTCACTAGCAACCCTTGAATCTTTATCATGAGTTAAAAAAGCATCCACTATAGAATCAGCTATAATATCAGCACATTTATCAGGATGTCCCGCACTAACAACTTCAGAAGTAAATAAATACATATTTTTAATATTCCTTATCATAAAAATTCTAGCTTTATTCTAACACAAGCTAGCTTAAAAATAAAAAAGCTTATTTAAGCTTTACTTTGTTAGAATAAATTAAAAATTTATCACTACAAAAAAGGTAAAAAATGAGTTTATTTTCTTGTGCAATCAAACGCTATAAAGATGGAAATCTTATTTTACAAATTTGCATAGGTATTATTTTAGGAATTTTAGTAGGTGTTTTTTCTAAAGATTTAGCTATTTTTGCAAATATTTTTGGTGCTTTATTTACAGGAGCTTTAAAAGCTATAGCGCCAATTTTAGTTTTTATCTTAATCTTAACAACTATTTGCACAAAAGAATTTAACCATGGAAGCGAAAAAATAAAACATATCATTTTCTTATATATATTTGGAACTTTTTTAGCTTCTTTAAGCGCGGTTAGTATAAGTTTTGTTTTTCCTGTAGAATTAGTATTAAGTGATATTGAAAAAGCTTCCACCACAGGTCCTGCACATATAGGCGAAGTATTTAAAACCTTACTTTTTCAAATCGTAGATAATCCTATCCACGCTTTATCTTCAGGAAATTATTTAAGTATATTAGCTTGGGCCATAGGTGGGGGTTTTGCTCTAAGACATTGCTCAAATGATGCAAAGCAACTTTTTACTGATATCAACGAAGGCGTGTTAAAAATCGTTAAATTTATAGTCAAGCTTGCTCCTTTTGGAATTTTTGGACTTGTAGCAAATTCAGTTGCTCAAACAGGAGCAGCAGGACTTTTAAGTTATGTTAAATTATTAATCATTTTAGTTTTAACCATGTTTTTTGTAGCCTTTGTGATTAATGCTTTAATTGTTTTTGTTTATACGAAGAAAAATCCTTATCCTTTGATTTTTATTTGCTTAAAACATAGTGCTGTTTTTGCATTTTTTACAAGAAGTTCTGCAGCAAACATCCCTGTAAATATGGCACTTTGCTCTAAATTAAATATCAATAATAATTTATATAGCATTTCTATTCCGCTAGGCGCTACGATTAATATGGCAGGAGCAGCTGTAACCATAGCTATATTAAGTCTTGCAGCAGCTCACACAGTAGGTATTGAGATAAATTTTTTACAAGCAATGCTTTTGAGTGTTTTAGCTGCATTTGCAGCTTGTGGAGCTAGCGGGGTTGCCGGAGGCTCACTTTTACTTATACCGCTTGCTTGTTCTTTGTTTAATATTGATTATGACATAGCCATGCAAGTAGTTGCGGTTGGATTTATCATAGGGGTTATTCAAGATAGCGTTGAAACAGCTTTAAATAGCTCAACAGACGTTTTATTTAGTGCTATTTGTTCAGATAATGAGCTTAATTTAAAAATTTAAGGAGGGCTTATGAGACATTTAATCACAACAAAAGATTTTAACAATGATGAGATCTTGGCTTTATTTAAAGAAGCAAAAGAATTCTTAGATGAAAACCCACATACATTTTTAGAAGGAAAAAGTGTTACAACAATTTTTTTTGAAAATTCAACACGCACTCAATCAAGCTTTGAAACAGCTGCAAGAAGACTGGGTGCTAAAGTTTTAAAATTAGATGTTTCAAGAAGTAGCTCAAGTAAAGGTGAAACACTTTTTGATACTGCTGCGAATTTAGATGCAATGGCACCAAGCGCTATTGTAGTTAGACACAAAAACTCAGGTGTGCCTCATACTTTAGCAAATTATACTCATTGTCCTATAGTTAATGGAGGCGATGGTAAACATGCTCATCCTACCCAAGCCTTACTTGATCTTTTTACTATAATGGAGCATTTTGATTATAATGTAAAAGGTAAAAAAATAGCAATAGTAGGAGATATTAAAAACTCGCGCGTCGCTGCTTCAAATTTAGAATTATTACCTCGTTTTGGTATAGACATTACCCTAGTAGCCCCACCTCATTTTATGCCAAATTATCCCATTAAAAAAACAAATAAACTAAAAGAAATCATTGATGATGTTGATATTATCATGAGTCTTAGAACACAAACTGAAAGACACAATATTCCAACCTATGCATCGCTTAAAGATTATGCAAATGATTTTTGCATTAATAAAGATTTAATAAAAGATAAAAATCTCATTATCCTACATCCTGGTCCTGTGCATAGAAATATCGATATTAGCGATGAAGCAATGGCTGATAAAAGATGTAAGGTTTTAACTCAAGTTAAAAATGGTGTTGCCATTAGAATGGCTGTATTAAAAAAACTCATTTTAGAAAGCTAAAATCATGCAAAATTGGAACTTAAGTACATTATTTAAAGATGAGCAAGAATTAAATCTTTTTTTGCAAAAAACCCAAGATGATGCTTGTGAATTTAAAAAACAATATGAAAATAATCTTCATAGTTTAAGCAATGAGCAATTCTTGCAAGCTTTAAAAAAATATGAAGAATTAATCTTAAAACTTTCCCACATACTAACCTATGTATATTTAAATTTTGCTCAAGATACTACCAAAGGTGCTTTTTATGCAAAATATGAAAATTTAAGTAAAAAAATAGAAGAAAATCTTTTATTTTTTGAACTCGAATTTTGCGAATTAAAAGAAGAAAAAAGCAAAACTTTCATCACATTTTGCAAAGATTATGAGTTTTATTTAAATAATCTTATCAAACATAAAAAACACAATCTTTCTAAAAAAGAAGAAAGAGTTATCCTAGCTCTATCAAGTACAGGTTCAGATGCATTTGCAAGATTATTTGATGAAACCTTTAGTGCTTTAAAATTTAATTTTGAAGGGCAAAAATTAAGCGAGGAAGAAATTCTAAGCAAGCTTTATGATAAAGATAGAAGCATTAGAAAAAAAGCTTCAAAATGCTTTAGTAAAACCTTAAAAAAGCAAAACAAACTTTTAGTATATATTTTCAATATGATTAAAAGTGAACTTGCTAGTATTTGCGAGTTAAGATCCTATGAAAGTCCTGAAACTCCAAGACATATAAGAAATCAAATTTCTAAAAAAAGTGTTGATGCGCTTATTAGTGCTAGTGAAAATAGCTTTGATATTGTTTCTAAATTTTATAATGCAAAGAAAAAAATTCTAGGATATAAAAAGCTAAAAGATTATGACCGTTATGCGCCTATTGGAAAGGAAATGCAAGTTGATTTTGATCAAGGAAAAGATATAGTTTTAAAAGCCTTTGAAAAATTTTCTAAAGATTTTTATATGATAGCAAAAGAAGCTTTTGAGAATAATTGGATCGATGTTTACCCTAAAAAATTTAAACAAAGTGGAGCATTTTCTCACTCAAGCACGCCACTAAGCCATCCTTTCATACTTTTAAACTATACCAACCAAAGACGTGATCTTTTCACCCTAGCACATGAGCTAGGTCACACTATACATCAAAAACTTTCTTATAAAGTAAGTTTTTTAAATCAAGATACACCTCTAACTACAGCAGAAACTGCTTCAGTGTTTGCAGAAATGTTGATTTTTGATTACATTAAAGAAAATTTAGACAAAGAAGAGCTTTTGTCCTTATATGCGGCAAAGATTGAAGATATTTTTGCTACTCTTTATAGACAGATTAATTTTACTACTTTTGAACGCAGATTTCATGCTAAAAAAGAAGAGCTAAGCGCTCAAGAACTAAGTGAAATTTGGCTTGAAGAATCAAGAAAAATGTTTCAAGATAGCGTAGTTTTAACCAAAAATTATGGCCTTTGGTATTCTTATATACCACATTTTATACACTCTCCATTTTACTGCTATGCTTATGCTTATGCACAACTTTTAGTTTTAGCACTCTATGGTCTATATAAAAGTGGCAAATGTCCTAATTTTACCTCAATTTATATTGAGTTTTTAAGTAGTGGGGGAAGTAAAAGTCCAAAAGAACTTGTAGCTATGTTTGGCTTTGATATAGAAAGTGATGAATTTTGGAATATAGGCTTAGAGCAAGTTAGAATACTAGTAGATGAATTTTTAAGGCTAAGCAATGATTGATAAAATTTTAAATAATAAAAATTTTATAAGTTTAATGCAAAAAAGCATTTATGAATGTTTGCAAATTTTAATCCAAGAAGATATTGAGTTTAATATCATTGTAAATACTAAATTTGTTACACTCGAACCTCCTTTGCCACCAGAATTAGATGTAGTGAGTAAAAATCCTTATTGTCTTTTTGCACTTGGTGGCTATACTTTTAAATCTATAGTTTTAACAAATGAACATATAGAATTTCACGCAGGTTTTGGGCCTGATGATTTTGCAACCTTTGTGAAAGTAGATTTGGGAGCAATTACTCAAATTCAAGTTGAAGATAATATCATTTTTGTCAATTTTTCAAACTATTTCAAAAAGCAAAATGATCAAAAATTAAAAGAAAAATCTATGAATGCTTTTTTAAATAATCCTAACAATAAAGATTTATTTAAAAAATGAGTTTTTTTGAAGGTTTAAATGATAGCCAAAAAGAAGCTATCATGCATATTGATGGAGCTATGCTAATACTAGCAGGCGCAGGTAGCGGAAAGACTAAAACCATTACCACTAGGCTTGCCTATTTAATCGATCATGTAGGTATTCCTGCGCAAAATACCCTCACACTAACCTTTACAAATAAGGCTGCTAATGTAATGAAAACAAGAGCCTTAGCACTTTTGCAAGATCAAAATTTACACAATCCCCTTTTATGCACTTTTCATAAATTTGGCTTGTTGTTTTTGAGACTTTATAGCGAAAGAATTAATAGAGCAAATAATTTTGTCATTATTGATACAGATGATAAAAAGAAAATACTAAAAGATTTAGCTAGCGAAAATTTACAAAGCTCTTTAGCAAGCATAGGTGCTTATATTTCAAATTTTAAAAATCAAAGCAAAAGCGCTCAAGAAATACGCAAAGAATTAGAATTTTTAAAAGATGAAAAAAATAAAAATTACGAAGAAATCATTCATTTATATGAGCAATATGAGCATTTTTTAATCCAAAATAATTTTATGGATTTTGATGATTTACTCATGCTAACTAATAAAATTTTAGAAGATGAACAATTTGCAAAAGAGCAAAGTCAAAAATATACTTATATAACAGTAGATGAATATCAAGATACCAATGCCTTACAATATCAAATTCTAAAAAAACTTTGCACGTCTCATGAAAATATTTGCGTGGTGGGTGATGATGATCAAAGTATTTATGGTTGGCGTGGGGCTAAAATAGAAAATATCTTAAATTTCAAAGAGCAATTTAATAATGTAAAATTAGTCAAACTAGAGCAAAACTACCGTTCAACTAGCGCTATTTTACAAGCTGCAAATGAACTTATAGAGCATAATAGAAAAAGACTAGGAAAAACTTTAATTTGCACCAAAGATGAAGGCGAAGAAATTACAATTTTACAAAATGATGATGAGAAAATTGAAAGCTTTAAGGTTGCAAGAGAGGTTTCAAAACTTTTAAACTCAGGGATTAATCCTAGTGAAATAGCCATACTTTATAGAGTAAATGCCCTATCTCGCGCTCTTGAAGAAGCTTTTAGTAAAGAAAAAATTCCTTTTAAATTGCTAAGTGGAATTCGTTTTTATGAAAGAGCTGAAATTAAAGATATTATTTCTTATTTAAGATTACTTTCAAATTTAAATGATGATTATTCTTTTAAACGCATTATCAACCGTCCTAAAAGAAATTTTGGTAATGCAAGTTTAGAAAAGCTAGAAAATTATGCTAAAGAAAATCATTTGTCTTTATTTGAAAGCCTATGTGCTTTGCAAGGAAGTGGATTTTTTAGCAAAAAAACAGACAAAGAATTAGAAAAATTCATACTAAGCATACACAAAATCAAAGAAAAAGATGATTTGCTTGCAATGATTTTAGCCTTAGAAGAAGAATTTAAAATCAAAGAATTTTATAAAGATAATCCAGAGGGCGAAGATAAACTTTTAAACATAGATGAACTTTATGCTAACTTAAAAGATAAAATCACTCATGGAAATTATAATGGCTTAGATGATATTTTAAATGAAATTTCTTTACTTAATGAGCAAGATGGACTTGATAAAGAAAGTATTTGTATTATGAGTATTCATGCAAGTAAAGGACTTGAATTTGATTATGTTTTTATCATAGGCTTAGAAGAAGGATTTTTCCCACTCACTAGCGAATCAAGCAATATAGAAGAAGAAAGAAGACTTGCTTATGTAGCAATCACTAGAGCCAAGAAAAAACTTTATTTAAGTTATGCTAATTCTAGATTTTATAAAGGAAGTCGCACAAGATTAGAAAAAAGTAGATTTTTTGGCGAGAGTAATGTAATCAAAAAAGAATTAACACTAGATCATCAAAAAAATTGCTATAAAAAAGGCGATTTAATCAAACATAAAATTTTTGGCATAGGCAGAGTCACCGGAGTAAGTAAAATAGGAGCTGAAGAAAAACTCACGATTAATTTTGGAGGCATAGAAAGAATGATAATGTCAAGTTTTGTGGAAAAAGTAATATGAATAAACTTTTTGTAGCTTACAAACCAAGTGGAATGAGTTCTAATGCTTTTTTAGGCAAACTCAAGAAAAAATATAAAAATAAAAAAGCAGGTTTTTCAGGAACACTTGATCCTTTTGCAAAAGGTGTTTTACTCATAGCCTTTGATCAATACACAAAACTTTTTCGCTTTTTTGATAAAAATCCAAAAGTTTATAAAGCAACGCTTTGGCTAGGTGTGCATTCACTAAGCCTTGATAATCAAAATATCAAAGAGATCAATCTTATAAATGCTTTTGAAGAGAAAGTTTTAGAACAAATTAAAAATGAACTTTTAGGTAAAATCACCTACACCCCACCCGCATTTTGTGCAAAAAAAATAGATGGAGTACGCTCTTATGAGCTTGCAAAAAGAGGTTTTGAAGTCAATTTAAAACCTTGCGTTATGGAAATTTTTTATACTAAAATTTTACACTATAACCACCCCTTTTTAACCATAGAAATAGCAGTTAGTGAGGGTTCTTATATACGCTCTTATTGTGAATTATTTGCTAGAAAACTTGGTATTAAAGCCACGCTAAGCTCATTAGAGCGTTTAAGTGAAGGAAGGTTTTTTTATGAAAATGAAAAAGAGTTAAATCCTTTAGCTTATTTAAATCTTAGAAAAAATACGATAAAATACCCCCAAAAATTACACAATGGACAAAAAATATTTTTGGACGATTTGGAAATTCAAGAAGAAGGTAGCTATATTTTAGAAGAAAAAGATTTTTTTTCTATCATTTCTATCCAAGATAATCAAGTGCAATATTATTTAAATAAGGTATTAAAATGTTAATTTTATCAAGAAAAGAAAATGAAAGTATAAAAATCGGAGATGACATAGAAATCAAAGTAGTTCAAACAGGCAAAGGCTATGCCAAAATAGGCATCGAAGCTCCAAAGTCTTTAATGATACTACGCAAAGAGCTTATCGAGCAAGTAAAAAGTGAAAATTTACATGCAATTAGTGATGAAACGATAAAACTTGATGATCTGAGTAAAAAGCTTAAAAAATGAAAGCTTACGCAAAAGCTAATATTTTTTTAAAAATCATAGGAATTGATTCAAGATCTTATCATTTATTACAATCACGCTTTATTTTACTAAAAGATATTTTTGATGAATTAAGCTTTAGTGATGAAAAAACAAAAGAAGGATTTGAAATCACTGGAAATTTTACCCAAGATACCATCATACACAAAGCTTATAAAGAATTAGAAAATTTAGGATTTTCTAATGAATTAAATGAATTTTTTAAAGACAAAAGCTTAAAGCTTATCAAAAACATTCCCATAGGTGGAGGCCTTGGTGGAAGTAGCACTGATGCAGTGACATTTTTGCTTATGATCAACGAAGCTTTAAATTTAAAACTTAACCAACAACAACTTGAACAAATCTGCCAAAAACTCGGTTCTGATTTAATCTTTTTTTTAAGCGGATATGATAGTGCAAATGTTAGTGGGTGTGGCGAGATTGTAGAATATTTTGAAGATGATTTTACCCAACTTGATTTTACTTTTCCTACTATTGAATGCTCAAGTGCAAAAGTATATAAAGCATTTGATAAAAACTCATATGATTTAACAGCAAATTTAAATTTGTCCAAAACACTTAAAACACTTAAAACAAGTGAAATTTTAGAGTATAAAAATACTGATTTAAACGACTTATTTGCTCCTTGTGTAAAAATTTATCCTAAAATGCAAACTTTTCTTAATGAGGCTTATTTTTTAAGTGGAAGTGGAAGTGGAGTTTTTAAGGCTAAACGATGAAAAAAACTATAGTTAAAAACAAAAAAGCTTTTTTTGATTATGAAATTTTGGAAAAATTTGAAGCAGGTATTGTTTTAAAGGGTTCTGAAGTAGTGGCATTAAGAGCTAGCAGAGCAAATTTGAAAGATTCTTTTGTGCGTATTATCAAAGGTGAAATTTTCTTACTTAATGCTCATATTTCTCATCTTAGCACTACTCATTCATTTTACAAACATGATGAAAAAGGTGCGCGAAAACTTTTAATGCATAAAAAGCAAATCGATAGACTTTTTGGTAAAATTAGCACCCAAGGTTTTACTATAGTGCCATTAGAACTTTATTTTAATGAAAAAAATAAAGCAAAAGTCTTAATAGCCTTAGCCAAAGGAAAAAACTTACACGATAAAAGAGAAAGCTTAAAGAAAAAACAAGCAGATCTTGAGGCAAGAGCTGCTATGAAAAATCATTATTAAAAAAGGATTTTGATGAAAAAATTTGCTTATTTATTTTTTACATTTGCTTTTGCATTTTTAATAAGCGCTTGCTCAAGCGAAGAAAAAATCGAAAACGAATTTGCATTTGCTGAGTATAAAATGGGTGATGAAATTCTTTTAAAAAGTGTCAATGGTGGTGAAAAAACCTTAGTAAGAACACAAAATGGTTTTGTGGTAAAAGGTGAAGAGGATAAAATTTTAATGTTTGATTTTTTTGGAACCTTTTGCACACCTTGCCAAGAAGAAGCTACCCATTTAACAAGCTTATGGCAAAAAAATACAGATAATTTTATCATCATAGGGCTTAGTCATTTTGAAAATGTAAGCGATCAAATCGTAAAAGATTTTGCCATTAAATATGGGGCTTATTATTTCTTAAGCAATTCTAAAGAAAATGATAGAATTGTCGCACAAGCTTTAAAAGATATCAACTATCAAAGCATGGAACAACTTCCTTTTAAAGTAGTTTTAAAAGATGGTATTTATCAAGATTTAACAGACTTTTGGAATAAAGATTCAAAAAGTTATGTGAAATATTATCTTGGGAAAGTTTCTACTGAGATTATGCAAGAAGACATTAATAGGATATTAAATGGGTCTAAAAAGTGAAATTTTAGAGCAACAAAAACTAGCAGAACCTAAAATGTTTAAGGTTTTGCTTTTAAATGATGATGTTACCACTATGGATTTTGTAATTGAAATTTTAATGAATATTTTTCATCATGATTTTGAAAAAGCAAGTGCAATTATGCTTGAAATCCATCATCAAGGAAGTGGAGTTTGTGGCATATACACAGAAGAAATTGCACTTAGCAAAAAACAGCAAGTTGACATGGCAGCAAAAAACAATGATTTTCCACTCCAAACAAGGATAGAAGAACAATGAAATATAAAGAACTAATTGACTCATTTATACCAAATGCAAGACATTTAAGCTTTATCAATCATCATGAATTTATCACTTGTGAGCATTTGCTTTTTGCTTTAGTTAAACTTAGTAATGACTTTAAAAATTTACTTGAAGAAATTGGAGATGGTGATTTACAAGGCTTTGAAAATGAGTTAAAAAACTACTTAGCTAAAAATAACGAAATTTTAAAAAAAGAAATAGAACCTATTTTTTCTGTAATCTTGGAAAATATATTACACAAGCTAAATGCAAAAAATCAAACCAGTGTGATTGATTTTATCATCGCACTTTGCAAAGAAGAAAAAGCTTATTCTTATAATATTTTAAAAAAACACCTAATAGAAGAAGGAAAAATAAAAGAATTATTACAAAATGCTGAATTTGAAAATTTAAAAACCCATACTATAGAGCTAGTTGAGCTTGCAAAAAAAAGCAAAATAGATCCTGTTATAGGTAGGAAATTTGAACTTGAAAGAATGATGCAAATTCTAAGCCGTCGCAAAAAAAATAATCCTATTTTAGTTGGTGAGCCAGGTGTTGGTAAAAGTGCCATTATAGATGGACTAGCGTTAGCTATAGCTGAAGAAAAAGTACCAAAACATTTAAAAAACTCAAAAATTTATAGTCTTGATATGGCAAGCTTGCTTTCAGGGACAAAATACAGAGGTGATTTTGAAAAAAGATTAAAAGATATCATTAAAGAATTAGAAAATATCCCTAATGCTATTTTATTTATAGATGAAATTCACACCATAGTAGGAACTGGCGCAAGTAATGAAAGTCATGCAGATATGTCAAATTTATTAAAACCTGCACTAAGTAATGGCAACATTAAATGCATAGGAGCAACTACTTTTATAGAATATAAAAACACCTTTGATAAAAACAAAGCTCTAAGTAGAAGATTTGCAAAAATTGATATAGATGAACCAAGCGAAGAAGAGTGTTTTTTAATCTTACAAGGCTTAAAAAGTAAATATGAAAATTTTCACAAAATCAAAATCAGTGATGAAATTTTACAAACAAGTATAAAACTAGCAAAACAATTTTTACATGATAAATTTTTACCCGATAGTGCGATTGATTTAATCGATGAGCTTGGTGCAAGCTTTGCTTTAGAAGATAAAAAAAGTAAAAAAATAGTAAAAATAAAAGATTTAGAAAATACTTTAGCAAGAATGACGCATTCTCATAAAATTTATGAAAGCGATCAAGGTAAAATTCTTAAGAACTTAGAGCATGATTTAAAACAAAACATCTTTGGGCAAGATGAAGCTATTAAAGCTTTATGTTCTATTTTAAAACAAAGCTATGCAGGATTAAAAGGTAAAAACACCCCAAAAGGTGTGTTTTTATTTACTGGTTCAAGCGGGGTTGGTAAAACCGAACTTGCGAAAAATTTAGCACAAATTTTAAACCTTAATCTTGAAAGATTTGACATGAGTGAATACTCACAAAAACATGACGTGAGCAAACTCATAGGAACTTCAGCAGGTTATGTGGGCTATGAAGATGGTGGCTTGCTTAGTAATAGTATTAGAAAAAATCCTTTTAGCGTAGTTTTATTTGATGAGATAGAAAAAGCTCATCCTGATTTAACTAATACTTTTTTGCAAATTTTTGATAATGCAAGTTTAACGGATAATAGTGGATTAAAAGCTGATTTTAAAAATACTATTATCATTATGACTTC
This sequence comes from Campylobacter sp. LMG 7929, assembly GCF_024723595.1. Lineage (NCBI taxonomy): Bacteria > Pseudomonadati > Campylobacterota > Epsilonproteobacteria > Campylobacterales > Campylobacteraceae > Campylobacter > Campylobacter sp. LMG 7929. Next base: position 16,117 of record NZ_JANQCY010000011.1, read on the forward strand.
AAATTTAGGTCTCAAAGAAAGTAATGAGCTTGGTTTTTTAAGCAGTGATAAAGAAAAAAGCAATAAAGCCATAAAAGATTTTTTTGCGCCTGAGTTTATCAACCGTATAGATAAAATCATTCATTTTAACGACTTAAGTCAAGAAATTTTAGAACAAATAGTTCAAAAAGAACTAGATTTAATGGCAAAAAATTTAAATAATATCACCATAGAAGCTGATAAAAAAGTAAAAGAATTTCTTGCTAAAAAAACCAATAATAAAGAATTTGGAGTAAGATTGCTAAAACGCATTATTGCTGAAGAATTAGGAGAGAGATTGAGCGATGAGATTTTATTTGGAAAATTAAAAAATGGTGGTAAATTAAAACTCAAACTTTCCAAAAATGAAAAAATCGAATTTGTATTCTAAACTTTTAAAAAGCCCTGATGATGCGCCTGTTTTTATTAGTGAAAAGCTAGAAGTAGACTTTATACCTCATGCTTATCGTCTAGGGCTTTTTCCATGGACTAGTAATCCTGTTACTTGGTGGTGCCCTTCTCCTAGAATGGTGCTTTTACCTGATGAAGTGCGTATACAAAAAAGCATAAAAAAAGCTTTAAAAACTTATGAAATAAGACTTGATTTTGATTTTAACTCGCTTATAAGTCATTGTGCAAAAAGAAAAAAAACTTGGATAAGTCAAGAATTTATACAAGTTTATACAAAACTTTTTGAGCAAAATTTAGCTCATAGTGTCGAAGTTTATGAAAACGATATTTTAATCGGTGGTTTATATGGACTTATCATAGGCAAAATATTTTTTGGTGAAAGCATGATAAGTCTTAAAAAAGATGCCTCAAAAGTAGCCCTAATAAGACTTTGTGAGCTTTTAAAACCATATGATTTTTTAATAGATTGTCAAGTGCCTAATGAGCATTTAAAATTTATGGGTGCTAAAGAAATGACAAAAAAAGATTTTTTAAAAACACTAGAAAAAAAAGTTTCACTTGAAAGTGGCTTTAAAAATTTCAAAAATTTACTATAAAAAGATATACTTATAGATAAACAAAATTGCATAAATATTTTGGAATGATTTTTGCTTTTAGTCTATAAAAGCTTTATTTTAAAGGAAAAATTATGATAAGCCCTTTTAAATCAAAAGAACTTATTGTTGATGCTTTAGCAGGAAGAAACCTAAGAAGTCAAATGATTAATTCTAACCTTGCAAATGTTGATACTCCTTTTTATAAAGCGAGAGATATAGAATTTGAAACTGCTTTAGTTAATAGAGCAAATGAAATTTTTAAAAAGAAAGATACCAAAGAGCTTGAATTAGCAAGTACAAATGCAAATCATCAAAAACCTTGGAAATTTCCAGATCCTAATAAATCAACCATTTATTTAAGAGATGGGCATTTAGCAAGAAATGACGCAAATACAGTAGATCTTGATGTAGAAACTACTGAAATGAGTAAAAATACTATGATGATTACTGCTTTAGATGGTGTTTTAAGAAGACAAAGTAATATTTTTTCAACCATCATAGACACAAGCTCTAAATTAGGCTAGGAGAAAAATAATGGCTTATTTAAGTGATTTTGATATTAGCGGATACGGACTTAGCGCGCAACGCTTTAGAATGAATGTAATTAGCTCAAATATAGCTAATGCAAACACTACTAGAACAGCAGAAGGCGGTCCGTATAGAAGAAGAGAAGTGATTTTTAAAGCGACTGATTTTAATGAATTACTAAATAAACAAATCGCTAAAGATAATAATTTTTTAGAATATGAAAATCCTTTAAATGACCCTGCTTCGCAAAAAGATGCAAAACCTGCTATAATGAGCGTAGTGGTTGATAAGGTTGTAAGAGATGATAAAGATTTTCGTATGAAATTTGATCCATCTCATCCAGATGCGAATGAACAAGGTTATGTTGCTTTTCCAAATATAAACCCAGTCATTGAAATGGCCGATTTAATAGAAGCAACAAGAGCTTACCAAGCAAATGTAAGTGCTTTTACAAGTACTAAAACTATAGCACAAAGTGCGATAGATTTACTAAGAGGTTAATAAATGAACACTATTAATGGTATAAATCAATTTAACAATGTTAACAACAAAAACAACAATAGCAACACAAATAACATAGGTGATGAATTTTCAAGCTTATTAAAAAATTCTATTAACAACCTTAATAAAACTCAAGAAACAGCTGAAGCTGCTATGGTAGACATCGCAACAGGCGAAGTAAAAGACTTACACCAAGCAGCAATTGCTATTAGCAAAGCTGAATCAAGTATGAAATTTATGCTTGAAGTTAGAAATAAGGCTATAAACGCATATAAAGAAATTTCAAGAACTCAAATTTAATATATGCTTTCAAACACCATTAGAAATAGAGTTTCAAAGGTAGCTTTTGCTTTTTGTATGGCTCTGTTTTTTATGGCCTTGTTTTTACTTTCTACTTTTTTTCTAACCTCAAAACGCCATATACCAAATACCCAAAAAGAACAATATTTTTCCGCTCTTAGAGGCAATATCATCACAAGCGATAATTTTACAGTAACTTCTAGTAGGCAAATTTATAGAGCAGAGATTGATCTAAGAAGTTTAAATCCTGATAAAAAAGAATTATTCTTAACGCTTTTTCAAATTTATAGTGGTGCAAGCGATGAACAAATGCAAGATATCAAAAAAAGAATGCTTGCAAAAAAAAGAAGAAGTTATAATTTTATTTTACTCCAAGATATTAATTCAAAAGATGCAAGTTATTTAAAAGAATTAGCTAAAAAGCTTTATACTCAAGGTTTTTTTAAGTCTTTTACAAATAACAATGGCAGAGTTGAAACAAGAGGACTTGATATCATAGAACACAAAGAAGATCGCGTGTATATGCCAAAAGACTCACTTACTCCTATCATAGGCTACACAAGAACTTATATGGACGAAAAAAGCGAAATTTTTAAAAATGTCGGCATAAAAGGCTTAGAAAAATATTACAATGAATGCTTAAGTCCTTTACAAAATGCAAAAATCCAAGGTTTAAGAGATATAGGTGGCAATATTATCTTAAATTTACACTCTTATGAAAAGCGTAAAATAGATGGATGTAATTTATACTTAAATATTTCACTAAAACTCCAAAAAGGCTTAGAAAAGGCTATTGATAAAAGAAATGAAGATCTAAAAGCTAATGAAATTATAGTTGCAATTATGGAAAGTAAAAGTGGAAAAATTTTAGCCCTTGCTAGCTCAAGAAGATATGATCCACAAAATCGTGGAAAAGATCTATCTGTGCTTAATGCAAGTGCGATAGAATATGGCTATGAAGCGGGTTCTGTTATAAAGCCTTTTATATTTACCACTGCTTTAATGCTAGATAAAATCAAAGTCAATGAAATCATCAACACCCAAGGTGGTCAATATAAGCTTGGTCGTTTTACTATACGCGATGATCATAGAAAAGATAAAATGAGCATGGAAGAAGTTATTACCTACTCTTCAAATGTTGGTATGATTAAAATCGCCCAAAGATTAAGCAATCTTGAAATCATCTCAGGACTTAGAATTTTTCGTTTTGGAGAAAGAAGTGGTATTGATCTTCCTTATGAGCAAAAAGGAGAAATACCAAATCCGAAAAGATTAAGAGAAGTAGAAAAATCTGTATTAAGCTATGGCTATGGCTTAAAAACAACTTTTATGCAACTTCTAGCTGCTTATAATGTATTTAACAATGATGGAATTTATATCACACCACAAATTGCAAATAAAATTTATCAAGATGGACGCTTAATAAAACTTGATGATGAAGTTAAAAAAGAAAAAATTCTTTCAAGTAAAGCTGCTAAAGAAATGCAACAAATTTTAATCAATGTTATAGAAAAAGGAACAGGCAAAAAAGCACAAACTCAAGGCATTATCATAGGTGGTAAAACAGGTACAGCTAGGATTGCTGAAAGAAAAGGCTATACTTCAAATCGCTACAATGCTTCATTTTTTGGCTTTGCAAATGATGAGAAAAACAATTATACCATAGGGGTTTTGGTAAGAAATCCTACCAAGGCTTATAGTTATTACGCTGCACAAAGTGCTTTGCCTATGTTTAAAGATACAGTAAATCTTATGATAAAAGAAAGTTATTTAAAGCCTATAGAAAGTCAAAACAATGACATCAAAAAATAAAATTACAATGATAATAATCTTTTTTATATTGATTTTTTGTTTCGCTTATTTAAAGTACTGGGTTTTATTATTTATAACTTTACTTGTATTTTTGGTTATATTGTATTTACTCAAACTGCAATCAAAAAAGATAATCCACAAACCAAAAACAAAAGAAACTCTTGAATATTTAATACTATCAGATATTCCGCTTAAAAATATAGATACAAGTTTAATTCAAGATATGAGCTATTTATTTAGTAATATTAGTGAAGAAAAATTTATAGGTATAGAAACTTGGGATACAAGTAATGTTGATAACATGGAAGGGATGTTTTTAGGATGTAAAAATTTTAATTCCTATATCAACAACTGGGATGTAAGTAAAGTAAAAAACATGGCTAAAATGTTTCAAGGGTGTGAAAATTTTAATCAAGCTCTAGATAAATGGAATACATCTAATCTTGTTAATACACATAAAATGTTTCAAGGATGTAAAAAATTTAATCAAAATATTAATTCTTGGAATACATCTAATCTAAGAATAACTTCTAAAATGTTTTATAATTGCATAAGCTTTAATCAAGCTCTAGATAAATGGAATACACTTAAAATTACAAATTCAAAATCTATGTTTGAAAATTGTAAAAATTTCACGCATTCACTTGATAATTGGGACATAAAAAACATAACTATCAAAGATAATATGTTTAGTGGCTGTTGCAAATCCATATTTTCTTTGGCAAATTTTAAACAATATGAAAAATTATTCAAAGACTACAAAAACAATACAACACAATCTTTTATTTTTGGTAAAAAAGAATATGCTCATATGTATAATCCAAAAACCAAAAGCGAACTAAAAGCCTTAGTTGATGATTTAAATACAAGCCTTAAAGATATCAATGTAAGCAATATACAAGAAATGGATTGTTTATTTAAAAATAGCAAAAGAAAAGATTTTAGTGGTATAGAAGAATGGGATGTATCAAATGTAACAAGCATGAATGAAATGTTTTATGGATGTAAAAATTTTAATTCCTATGTCAATAACTGGGATGTAAGCAAAGTAAAATACATGAACAAAATGTTTTATGGATGTAAAAAATTCAATCAAAATCTAAATAATTGGAATACAAAAAGTTTAAAGTCCATTGCTGGGATGTTTTACAATTGCAAAACATTTAACCAACCACTAGATAAATGGAATACTAGCAAAATCATCAGCATGCATGCAACTTTTGCTGGTTGCGAAAATTTCAATCAAAATCTAAACAATTGGGACACAACTAAAGTTATAAATATTAGTTATATGTTTTCAAATTGCTTTAGTTTTAATCAAGCTTTGGATAAATGGGATGTTTCAAATGTATTATGGATGGAATATACATTTTTTTGCGATTCTATTTTCAAAATTCCTTTTTCAAAAACTCCAAAATTTAATCAAGATTTAAACAATTGGAATATTGATAGTGTTATAAGCACACAAGGTATGTTTAGTGGATGTACAAGCTTCAATCAAAAACTGTCAAACTGGAATTTGGAAAATATCCCGAGAAAAAAATATATGTTTTTTAATACTGCTATAAAGCATTAATATAAAAAGTATATTTTACTTGATTTAAAATAAACTCTATAAACTCATCGCTATCATTAGGGCAAGCAATAAGCTCATAATCACTTTTTGCTAAGTGTCTATACTCAACTCCAAGTTCAAAAATAGTTTCAGAACAATCTATACAAAAAGATATAGGATAAATCAAAGCTTTTTGATCTAAACTTTCTAAAATATCACTTGTATTTGGTTCAAGCCATTTAACTGGACCTAGTTTTGATTGATAGGATAAAATGATTTGATCAAATTCATTTTTTAGTTTTTCTTTTAAGATACCCACATGCTCTTGCACATGTTTTTCATACAAATCGCCTTTTTTAATCACTGAAAGCGGTAAAGAATGGGCAGAAAAAATCAAAGTTTTATAATCACACTCTTTCTTTTTTTCTAAAATATGCTTTATAATCATTTCATTATAAAGTTCATCTTTATAAAAAACATCAATGATTTTTACATTAGCTTGATTTTGGATATTTCTTAGCTCATTTTGCACCACTTCTAAAGAACTAGTTACAGTGGTTTTAGAATGATGAGGATATAAAGGAAATAAAATGATTTCATCATTTTTTTGAAAATCATATTTTGAAAAAACATCATTTGCAAAGGGTGGCACATAAAGACTAATAAAATCAAAGCTATATTCACTAGTTTTAGAATTTAATCTATCACATAAACTTTGTGTGATTTGGGTAAGCGGAGACTTCCCACCCATTTTTTCATAGTTTTGCTTCATAGCTCTTAGTCTTGATTTTCTTATCATAAAGGCTACAAATTTTCTTAAAAAAACATTTTTTATCCCTAAAATATAAGGATCATTAAACATATTTTTTAAAAAAACTTCACATTCATCAAGCTTATTAATCCCGCCCATATTTAAAAAAAATACATATTTCACTATTTAACACCTTCTAAAATTTCTTGCACTCTCAAAGCATCTTCAATACTAGCTAAATTTTCACAAACTCCATTTTGCAAAAGCTCAAAAAAGTCTTCATGTTCAGCATACAAAGGAGAGTTTTCATATAAATTTGGAATTTTTTGCATATTGATAAAAAGTTCAAAATTTTTAAGATCAAGTTCATAGGTATGTTTTTTACCTAAAAGCGTGATTTTTCTTATAATGCATTGTCCATTCCAGCTATCATGAATACTTGCTAAAATATTTTCTAATTTTAAGCTTATCATTACCTCATCTTCAAATTTATCATGATGAAAGCTTTTATAAACATTTGCTTTTAAAATTTGCTCTTGACTTAAAAATCTAACTAAGTCAATATCATGCACACTAAGATCACTTAAAACACCTACATCATTTATTCTTTGTGGATAAGGCGAAATTCTTTGTATGTTAATACTTATAATCTCATCTTCTAAAAGTTTTTCTTTTAAAGTTAAAACAGCAGGATTAAATCTCTCACAAAAACCCACCCCTACTCTGACTTTATTTTCTCTAGCTTTTTGCTCTAAAATTAAAATTTCATCAATATTTAATGCCAAAGGCTTTTCTATCAAAATATTTTTTATTTTAGGAAAAACCTTTAAAGCTATGTCTAAATGCGTATGAGTAGGCGTGGCAATGATAACACCATCAAGATTTTGTGCTAAAAAATCATCAAAATTTTTATGAAAAAAGTGTTTAAATTCATCTTTGCAAAAAGGATCATAAAGATGAATTTCTTTTACTTTTAAATTACGCTCAAGTTCTCTTAAATGGTTTTTGCCCATTTTACCAAGGCCTATAAGCCCTATTTTCATTCAAAAGCCTCAATCACTCTAGCTTGGTGCTCTTCTTTTAAAAATGCACTCATAGGCAAAGATAAAATTTCATTACTCAAAAGCTCTGTATTTGGCAAATCACCCTTTTTATAAGCAAGATAATCAAAAGCTTCTTGCAAATGAAGCCCTAAAGGATAATGCACCGCAGTAGGTATGCCTTGCTCTTGTAATTTTTGCATGAAATTTTCTCTATTCTTCACACGTACGCTATATTGAGCCTGGGCACTCACAAAATCATCTTTTCTTGGCGGTAAAATACAATTTTTTAAATTTTCATCATAAATTTTTGCTATTGCTTCTCTTTTTTTAATCTCTTCATCTAAGTATTTTAATTTCACATTTAAAATAGCTGCTTGGATGGTATCAAGCCTTCCATTAATACCGATGTATTTATGCTTATATCTTTGCACTTGTCCATGATTTAAATAAATTTTTATTTTTTGTGCTAATTCATCATCTTGGGTAAAGATCGCTCCACCATCTCCATAAGCACCTAAAGGCTTAGACGGGAAAAAGCTTGTGCAAGATATATCAGCTATAGCACATGATTTTATACCCTTTTGACTAGCTCCAAAACTTTGCGCGCTATCTTCTATCAAAGCAATATTTTGACTTTTACAAAGCTCTTTTAGAGTAAGCATATCGGGCATAAGCCCAAAAATACTCACAGCAATTACAGCTTTAGTTTTAGGCGTGATAGCACTTTGAACTTTTTCTAAACTAAGATTATAATCTTTAAAATCAATATCTACAAAAACAGGTTTAGCGCCGATTAGAGCAACCATTTCAGCTGTAGCTATAAAGGTAAAACTTGGCACTATTACCTCATCATCTCTACCCACGCCCAAAGCCATCAAGGCTAAAAATAATGCACTTGTGCCACTTGAACAACCTATTGCGTGTTTAATACCTACATATTTAGCTAAATTATATTCAAACTCTTCTAATTTTGCACCACCTATAAAAGAAGTGCTTTGTAAAATTTCACTAATAGCCTCATCGATTTCATTTTTATAAGCATTATATTGAGCATTTAAGTCTATAAAAGGAATTTTCATTGTATTACCTTAGTAAATTTAAAATCATGATTATAAGATAGTTTTACTTAATTTAAAGTATTTTTGGTATTATTTTAAGCAAAAAACTAGCTAGGAAAATCTATGGATATAAGAAAAGAATATTTAGAATTTTTTAAGTCAAAAGGACACGAAATCACTCCTTCAAGCCCTTTAGTGCCTGATGATGCAACTTTACTTTTTACTAATGCAGGTATGGTGCCTTTTAAAAGTATATTTACCGGAGAAGTACCACGTCCTAATCCTCCGCGTAAAACAAGTTGTCAAACTTGTATAAGAGCTGGTGGAAAACATAATGACTTAGACAATGTAGGCTACACAGCAAGACATCATACTTTCTTTGAAATGCTTGGAAATTTTAGTTTTGGAGATTATTTTAAAGAACAAGCCATTGCTTATGCTTGGGAGTTTGTAACTGAAGTTTTAAAACTACCTAAAGAAAGACTATATGTAACTGTACATGAAAGCGATGATGAAGCATATGAACTCTGGCAAAAACATATAGAAAAAGAAAGAATTTATAAATTTGGCGATAAAGATAATTTCTGGCAAATGGGCGATACTGGACCATGCGGACCTTGTAGTGAAATTTTTTATGATCAAGGTGCTGAGCATTTTAATTCTAGTGAAGATTATATGGGTGGTGATGGAGATAGGTTCTTAGAAATTTGGAACCTAGTTTTCATGCAGTATGAAAGAAGTACTGATGGCACACTTACTCCATTGCCAAAACCTAGTATTGATACAGGCATGGGACTTGAAAGAGTTAGTGCTATAAAAGAAGGAAAATTTAGCAATTTTGATAGTTCTTTGTTTATGCCTATTATTGAGAGTATTGCAAAACTTTGTGGCAAAACTTATACCTACGAAAATGGAGCTAGCTATAGAGTAATCGCTGATCATATTAGATCAAGTGTATTTTTACTTGCTCAAGGAGTTGGTTTTGATAAAGAAGGCAGGGGCTATGTTTTAAGAAGAATTATGCGCCGTGCCTTAAGACATGGATATTTACTAGGTCTTAAAAGAGCTTTTATGTATGAGCTTGTAGATGTAGTATGTGAGTTAATGGGTGAGCATTATACTTACTTAAATGAAAAAAAAGAATTTATCAAAGAGCAGATTAAACTAGAAGAAGAAAGATTTTTAAGCACCATTGAAAATGGTATAGAAATTTTTAACGAAGAACTTAAAAAAACTAAAGATATTTTTAGTGGTGAAGTAGCTTTTAAACTTTATGATACTTATGGTTTTCCGCTTGATTTAACCCAAGATATGCTAAGAGAAAAAAATCTTAGTGTAGATGAGGCTAAATTTAATGAGCTTATGCAAGAACAAAAAGATAGAGCCAAAGCTTCTTGGAAAGGAAGTGGAGATAAAGCAGTTAGCGGAGACTTTAAAGTTTTATTAGAAAAATTTGGTACAAATACTTTTAGTGGTTATGAAAATTATGAAGAAAAAACTAAAATCATGGCCATTTTAGATGAAAATTTTAAAATCATAGCCGAAGCTAAGGTAGGAGATATAGCATGGTTAATGCTTGAAAAAACTCCATTTTACGCAACAAGTGGAGGACAAAGTGCTGATATAGGTTTTATCAATGAAAATGAGGTTTTAGATACACAAAAATTCTTTGATATTAATCTTAGTCAAGTGAAATTAAAACAAGATCTTAAAACAAACGATGAAGTGTTAGCTTGCATAGATACTAAAAAAAGAGAACAAATCGCAAGACATCATAGTGCGACACATTTATTACACCATGCTTTAAGAGAAATTCTTGGCTCACACATTAGCCAAGCAGGCTCTTTGGTAGAGCATAATAAATTAAGATTTGATTTTACTCATCCAAAAGCCCTAAACAAAGAAAAATTAAAGCAAATAGAAGCTTTAGTAAATACTTACATCATGCAAGCAAATGAAGCTAAAATTGAAATTTTAGCTTTAGGTGAAGCTAAAAAAAGTGGTGCAATAGCTTTATTTAGTGAAAAATATCAAGAAAAAGTAAGAGTTTTAACCCTAGGAGCTAGTAAAGAACTTTGCGGTGGTACTCATGTGAAAAATAGCTCTGAAATAGGAAGTTTTTATATCATCAAAGAAAGCGGAGTTAGCGCTGGAGTTAGAAGGATAGAAGCAGTGGTAAGCAAAGCTGCACTTGATTATGTTAATGAAAATTTAAAAGAGCTAAACCAAGCTAAAGAAGAGTTAAAAACTCATGATATTTTAAGCTATGTAGCAAAATTAAAAAATGAAATAGCTAGTTTAAAAAATGAATTAAAAAATTCAAACAAAGCAGAATTAAACTCTAAAGAACTAAATGGCATTCAATATTGCGTGCAAAAAATAGATAGTGGCGATATAAAAACCATGATAGATGAGTTTAAAAACAAATTTAACAAAGCTGTAATTTTACTTTTACAAGAAAAGGAAGGCAAAATCATCATAGCTGCAGGTGTTAAAGACTCTTCATTAAAAGCTGGTGTTTTGGTAAAAGAAATTGCACAAATACTTGGTGGAAACGGTGGCGGTAGGGATGATTTTGCAACAGCGGGTGGCAAAGATACAAGCAAAATAAAACAAGCGCTTGATCATGCTAGAAAAATCATAGAAGAAAGTCTTATTTAATGCTTTATCTAGCTTCAAGTTCGCCTTCACGCGTTGCTTTATTAAAAGAAGCAAATATCGCTTTTGAACAAATTATTATCGATTATGATGAGAGCTTGGTAAAAAAAGATAATCCAAGCTCTTATGTGCAAAAAATTGTTTTAGAAAAAGAAAGGCAATTTTTTGCAAAATATCCTGATTTAAAAAATGTTTTATTTGCTGATAGTATAGTTTGTGCTCAAAATATCATTCTAACTAAAGCTAAAAGCGATAATGAGGCTTTTAATATGCTCAATTTGCAAAGTGGCAAAAGCATTAGCGTTTTAAGCGCGATGATTTTAGTTTTAGAAGATAAAAAGATTTTTAATCTTAGCAAGTGTGATTTGATTTTAGATAAATTTGATTTAAAAGATATGCAAGAATACGTTGAGTCAAAACTTTATCAAGGCAAAGCCGGAGCTGTGATGTGCGAGGGATTTCATAAAAAATACATTAAAAAAATCATAGGCCATCAAAGTACAGCACTAGGGCTTAATATAGAACTTTTGAAAGCATTTTTATGATAAAAATTTTAAAAATATTTCTTTCTTTTTGTGTAGTGTGTGCAGTTGGAGTTTTTATATTTATTGCGTATTTGTTTTCTGATTCTGATTTAAATCAATACACCTTTAAAGATTACAAACCACCTCTTACAACACAAATTTTTGATAAAAATGGAAAATTAGTTGCAAATGTTTTCGAGCAACACCGCTTTTATGCCCCTTATGAAGAACTTCCTCCAAGACTTATAGAAGCTTTGGTAGCCATTGAAGATACTAGCTTTTTTGAACATGGTGGGGTTAATATAGATGCGATTTTTAGAGCAGCTATTAAAATCATAAGAAGTGGTGGAAAAACCATGGAAGGAGCTTCCACTCTTACGCAACAATTCATAAAAAACACAGAATTAACCCCAGAGCGTACTTTAAGTAGAAAACTAAAAGAAGCTTTACTTGCATACAAAATAGAAAGTACTTTAACTAAAGAGCAAATTTTAGAAAGATATTTAAATTTCATATTCTTTGGACATGGATATTATGGAGTAAAAACTGCTGCGCTTGGGTATTTTAGAAAAAATTTAGATGAGCTTAGTTTGAAAGAAATTGCCATTTTAGTAGGTATGCCAAAGGCTCCAAGTACTTATGATCCTACTAGACATTTAGATCTTTCTTTAGCTAGAGCAAATAGCGTAGTACAAAGAATGTATAATCTTGGTTGGATTTCTAAAGAAGAGTATGAAAATGCCTTAAAAGAAATTCCAAAAGTATATGATGATACTTTAACACAAAATGCAGCTCCTTATGTTACTCAAGAAGTTTTAAAACAACTAAGCGGAATTAAAGACTTAAAAAGTGGCGGTTATAAAATAGAGCTTGCTATAGATCTTGATGTGCAAAATATTGCAAGAGAAGCTTTAAAATTTGGCTATGATGAAATAGTTAAAAGAGACAAAGATGCAAATTTAAGCACACTTAATGGAGCTATGATAGTAGCAAATCACCAAAATGGAGATATATTAGCCTTAGTAGGTGGAGTAAATTATACAAAAAGTAATTTCAACCGCGCTACTCAAAGTTTAAGACAGCCTGGAAGTTCTTTTAAACCTTTTTTATACCAAATTGCTATTGACATGGGTTATTCTCCTATGAGCAAGGTTGCTGATATTTCAAGAATTTTTGAAAGTACCAAAGAAGATGAGAAAGACTGGAAACCTAAAAATTACGGTGGAAAATTTCTAGGGCTTATAAGCTTAAAAGAAGCGCTAACTGGTTCAAGAAACCTAGCTACCATAAATTTAGCTCTTGCCCTAGGACTTGATGTGATCCATGATAAACTTCAATTTATGGGCTTTGAGAATATACCAGTTGATTTATCTATAGTTTTGGGTAGCTTTGGAATTTCTATTTATGACTATGCTAAACTTTATACAGTATTTGGAAATTATGGCGTGCAAAAAGATTTGATACTCATTAAAAGAGTAATTGATAAAAATGGCAAAATAGTAGTAGAGTTTAACTCTGGAGAAAGAAAAATCAGTGAACCTGAACAAGCCTTTTTAGTTAATGATATGATGCAAAATGTTGTTAAAAAAGGTACTGGACGCAATGCTAGGGTAGAAGGGATTGAAATAGCTGGAAAAACTGGTACTTCAAATAAAAGCATAGATGCGTGGTTTTGTGGCTTGACTCCTGAAATAGAAGCTATCATTTGGTATGGTAATGATGATAATAAACCTATGAAACAAATCGAAGGTGGTGCAAGGACTGCTGCTCCGGTTTTTAAAGAATTTTTAACAAAATACTTAGAACTTTATCCTGATAGTGCCAGAAAATTTATCATTCCAAAAGGAGTTTATCAAGGAATTTATGAAAAGCAAAGAGAATATTATACCAATACTTCTCCATTTCCAAAAAATAACCCTGCTCTATCTGAAAACAGTGAGATAATTTTTTAAAAATATTTTTTTATATAATAAAAATTATCCTTTTATTTTCCTTTATATGTTTTAATATCACAAAACTTATAAAGGAAAATTATGAATATCACAAACGAACAATTATATAAAAAAAGACGCCATTTTTTAAAACTAGGTGCTGGAGCTTTAGTTAGTTCAGCCTTAGTTCAATCTGAATTGATGGCATTAAATTTCTTTCCTGATCCTAATAATGAAAAATTAAAACTTAGCGATGAAAAAATTGCGACTAATTATGTAAATTTTTATGAATTTTCTACTGATAAAAAAAGAGCTGTTGAGCTTGCGAAAAATTTTAATACAAACGGCTGGAAAATAGAAGTTAGCGGGGAAGTTGAAGAGCCTTTGACTTTAACCATGCAAGATTTATTAGCCTTTCCTTTAGAAGAGAGAATTTATAGATTTCGTTGTGTTGAAACTTGGTCTATGGTAGTGCCTTGGGTTGGTTTTGAATTGCGTGCTTTAATAGAAAAATGCAAAGTCAAAAGTGAGGCTAAATTTATAAAATTTACCACTCTTTTTGATAAAAATCAATTTGCTGATCAAGCTTCATTTTTCCCAACTCTTGATTATCCTTATGTAGAGGGCTTAAGATTAGATGAGGCTATGCATCCACTAACGCTTATGGCTGTGGGTATGTACAAAAAGCCTTTATTAGGACAAAACGGAGCACCGATTCGTCTTGTAGTTCCATGGAAGTATGGCTTTAAAAGTATAAAATCTATTGTAAAAATAGAATTTACCAAAGAACAACCTAAAACTACATGGGAGCTAGCAAACCCTAGAGAATATGGATTTTATGCCAATGTTAATCCAAATGTTTCTCATCCAAGATGGTCTCAAGCAAATGAGCGTCCTTTGGGAGATTTTTTCACCAAGCCTACACAAATGTTTAATGGCTATGAAAAAGAAGTAGCACATTTGTATAAAGATATGGATTTAAAGGTTAATTTTTAATGAGCAAAAAAGTTTATAATATCGGTGGATTTTTAGCCTTTGCTTTAAGTATTATTTTTAGTATTTATCAAATCATGCAAGAATTTGATATTGTAAAATCTGTATATTTTTATAGTGGTATATTTGGCTTAATCTTTTTTGGATTGAGCCTGTTTTTTTCACTTTTAAAGTATAAACACACAAAAGATTACCCTAAATTTTTAGGTTTTTATGCATTTTTTTGGGCTTTGATTCACTTTTTTAATTATTTTGCTTTTGGAAAAAATTTAGATTTAATACTTTTTTTCAAAGATACTTTTAGTAAAAATTTAGAATTTAGTGGTTTTGTAAGCTTTTTTATACTCACATTTATGTTTATAAGCTCATTTAAGCTTTTTAAAAAAATGAGTAAAATAAGAAAACTTGGATATTTTTGCTTTTTGCTAGTAGCTTGGCATTATTTTTTATCTGCAAAAATACCACAAATTCCACATTTTTTAGCTTTAAGTCTAGCCTTGATTTTTCTACTTATTAAACTATATAAAAATTATAAAAAGAGAAAAAAAGTAACTTTTTTATAAAAATTTGTATTCAAATGAAACACTTTTAAGAGTAAATATATAAATATATTCTTAAAATAAGACTTGATATATCTTATTTTAAGGACAATCATGCAAAGAAGAGATTTTTTAAATGGAATGGCTTTAACTATACTTGCAGGAATGACTCCTTTGCAAGTATTATATGGTAAAGAAGCCAAAATCGAAGATTTTACCAAAGAATACTATCCTCCAAAATGGCTTGGACTAAGGGGTAGCAATAATGCAAGTTATGAATTTGCACATATGCTAAGAGATGGTGAAAAATTTGACTTTAGCGCTATCAAACCTAAACAAGAATATGATTTGGTTGTAGTTGGAGCTGGAATTAGTGGTTTAGCAGCTGCCTGTTTTTATCAAAACAAATTTGGAAAAGATAAAAAAATTCTTATCCTTGATAATCATGATGATTTTGGTGGACACGCTAGAAGAAATGAAATAGATTTAGAAGATGGTACTATTTTAAGTTATGGTGGTAGTGAAACATTTCAATCACCAAAGGCGTTATATTCTAAAGAAGTAGTAGATTTATTATCATCTTTGGGTGTGGATATTGATGAGCTTGCTAAACGTTTTGATGTAAATTTTTATCCTGATTTAAATCTTAGCAGGGGTGTGTATTTTTCTAAGGCTGAATTTGGAGTAGATAAGGTCGTAAGTGGCAACCCTAGAAAAGTAATTTGTGATGATATTCCTGAGGGAAGACATAATGGTAGAAGCGTTGAAGCTTTTATAGGTGATTTTCCTCTTAATGAAAAAGATAAAAAAGATTTAATTGCTTTATTTAAAAGCGAAAAAGACTATTTAAAAGGCTTGACAAAAGAGCAAAGAGATGAGTATGTGGCTAAAACAAGCTATAAAAAATTCTTAGAAGAAAAAGTTAAGCTTTCACCACAAGCTGTAAAATTCTTTGAAGGTATGACAGATGACTTTTTGGCTTTAGGTATTGATGCTGTTTCTTGTGAAGATGCTAGAGCTTCATTTTTACCTGGTTTTGATAAACTTGGACTTGATCCAATCGAGGGAGAAGCATTAGCTGAAATGGAAGAACCATATATCCACCACTGTGCTGATGGTAATGCTACTGTTGCTAGATTAATGGTTAGAAGATTAATTCCTGATGTGTCTAAAAAAGGCAAAGATATGGATGAAGTTACTCTAGCTCATTTTGATTATTCTAAACTTGATCTTGCTAAAAACAAAGTGCGTTTAAGATTAAACAGCACTGTTATAAATGTAGAAAATACAAAAGATGGAGCTTTAGTAACTTACGTTAATAAAGGCAAAAATTACAGAGTAAAAGCTAAAAAAGTTGTAATGGCAAATTATAATAGTATGATTCCATACATAGTACCAAGCATGCCACAAGATCAAAAAGATGCTTTGAGTAAAAACGTAAAAACATCACTTTTACACACAAATGTTATTATAAGTAACTGGGAACCATTTATAAAACTTGGAGTACATGAAATTTATTCACCAAAAATGCCTTATGCTAGAACCAAGCTTGATTATCCTGTGGATATGGGAGGATACCATCACCCAAGAGATCCTAAAAAGCCTATTTGTGTTCATATGGTATGCTCGCCTTTAGTATTTGCTTCTATGCAAGGAATCGACCTTGAAGGAATGGATGCAAGAGATAGAGCTAGAGTGGGTAGAAATTTATTATTCACTATGAGTTTTGAAGAACATGAAAAAATCGTTCGCGATCAACTTCAAGGCATGTTAGGCTCGGCTGGATTTGACCATGAAAGAGACATTAAGGCTATAGTTGTAAATCGTTGGGGGCATTGTTATTCATATACAGAAAACAGTCTTTTTGATGATAGTGAAGAAGCGCAAAAAACTATAGAACTTGCAAGAAAACCTTTTGGTAATATCGTTATAGCAAATTCAGATGCTGATTGGGATGCTTATATGCACGCAGCAATCGATCAAGCATATCGTGCTATTAATGAACTATAAAATCAAACTCCTTTTTAGGAGTTTGATGAATCAATCATCGTTTTTGATGCTAATATAAATTAAAGTTAAAAGCATATAAGTTACTAATCTGGTAGCATCAGGTAAGCCATTCCAAGTTTTACTCATCCACATACCAAACCATTCTGCAGCCACTACTTGAAAGCCAAAAAACCAAAGTAAACAACAACAAGTTAAAGCAATGATTCCAAATTTTTTAGCTTCATGGAAAGTTTTTGCATCTGAATTTCTTGCGTTAAACATATCCAAAGCGCCTTTTAAAGCAGTTAACATAATAAAAGCTTCAAAACAAATAATAAAAATATAGGCAATATGATGAATAGTAGAATTTGTAATAGCTCTATAAACAATAGCATTACCTAAATAATCAGGTTTGGTATCCATGCTCATAACATGTTTTACAAATTGAAAATTTGAATTGTAATCAGTTACATTACCAAAAACAACAATAGCCGCTAAAGAGGCAACTGTAAGCAAAATAATCATTTTAGAATATCTTACTATATTCATCATAGAAAAACCGCAATTGCAATTCATTCTAGTACTCCTTTTTGTTAAATTTATATTAATATATTATAGAAAATATTAAATAAACTTAAATACCTAACGTAATCTTAAAGAATTTAGCACAACTGCTACCGAACTAAAACACATTGCCAAAGCTGCCAAATGCGGACTAAGACTTATAAATGGCACAAAACCTGCTGCAATAGGAATACACAAAGCATTATAAATAAAAGCCCAAAAAAGATTAAGTTTGATGATATTTTTAGTTTTTTGAGAAAGCTCAAAACAATAAGCTATTAAAGATAAATCATCTTTTATCAAAATCAAATCTCCACTTTTTTTAGCAAGCTCACTTGCTTTGGAAAAACTTATGCTTGCACTAGCTAAATTTAAAGCAGGGGCATCATTGATACCATCTCCTATAAAAAGCACTTTTTCTTTTTTAATTTTTTCTTTTATAAAATCAAGCTTTTGCTCGGGTTTTAAGTCAGAATAATATTCATCTATATTAAGCTCATTTGCTATTTTAGTAACACTTTTTTTATTATCACCACTTAAAATAATACTTTTTACACTTTTTTGTTTTAAATTTGCTATCAAGTCTTTAGCTTCGTTTTTAAGTTCATTTTTCAGGCAAACCCCACCAAGACAAATATTATTTTTTGCAAAATACAAACATATAGGTGCTTGATCTTCAAATTCTTGCAAAAATTGCTTGCTTTTTTGTATATCAACACCATTTTCAAGCATTAATTTTTCATTGCCTATTAAATATTTATCATCATTTTCCTCATAAAGCAAACCACTACCCACTAAAACACTTAATTTTCCTTGCAAATTTAAATTTACATTCAATTCTTTAGTAAAAGCCTTTGCGATTGGGTGTGAGCTTAAATTTTCAATTTGGGTGAGTTTTTGAAAATCTTCTTGAGTTAGATTATACTTATAAACACTTAAGTCATCTTGACTTAAAGTACCTGTTTTATCAAAAATAGCAAGTTTTATACTAGCTAAATTCTCTAGCACTGCTGGATTTTTCACTAAGATAAAATTTCTTGCTCCATTTGCTAAAGCACCAACTATGGCTATAGGGGTTGCTAAGCCCAAAGCGCAAGGACAAGAGATTAAAAGCGTAGCACAAGCATGTAAAAATGCTGCATTAATTCCTTCTTTAAAATACCAAAAAGCAAACACAAAAAGCGATAAAACAATAATACAAGCTACAAAATAAGCTGAAATCTTATTAGCTAAATTTGCTAAAGGTGTTTTGACACTACCTGCTTTAAAAACAAGATCTTTGATTTGTTCTAATGAACTTTCAATCGCCTTTTTATTAGCCTTAATCTTTAAGCTTCCATTAATCAACACAGTTCCTGCTAAAATCTCATCATCTTGCTTTTTTAAAAGTGGTAAAAACTCTCCTGTTAAAAAACTCACATCAACCTCAGCTTCACCTGCTATAATCATCCCATCAGCAACAACGCTTTCGCCCTCTTTTACTAAAATCACATCATTTTCTTTTACAAAAGCACTGGGTATGCTTTTTATACTTCCATCTTCTAAGATTATATTAGCTTTTTTAATATCTATGTTTTTTAATTTGTTTTGATATTCTAAGGATTTAAATTTAGCCTTTTCTTCTAAGTATTTACCCAATAAAACAAAGCTTATAATCATCGCTCCGCCACTAAAATATAAATAACCATCTTTGCTAAATACCTCAAAATATACAAAAAAAGAATATACAAAAGAAGTAAAGGAACCTAAGGATATCAAAGTGTTCATATCTAAATTTTTATGTCTTAATCCTTTAAGAGCGTGGATAAAAAAACCTTTTCCACAATAAAAAATCGCTACCATAGATAAAAACATTTGAATTAAAGCAGAAATATTTCCTTGAACAAACATTTCAAAATACATCACAATAGAGCTTAAAATTATACTCATGATAAGCTTTGTTTTCATATTTTTAAGCTCTTTGAGTTTAAACTCGTATAAATTTTGCTCTTCTTGTAATATCTCAAAACCCAAAGCTTTGATTTTTTCTTTGATTTTTACTTCCAAAGATAAATCTTTAAGCAAAAACACTCCACTAGAGTTGACATAAGAAACACTTACATCTTCGACTCCATCAATTTTTGCACAAACTTTTTCTATAGCATTAGAGCAATTAACACAAGTCATATTGCCTATTTTTAATTTTAACTCATGCTTCATCTATCTCAAAACCTAAATCTTGCAATTGTTTTTTGAACTCTTCAACTTGTTCTGCTTTTAAATCAATCTCAATGCTTTTTGTTTCAACATTTATTTGCATAGTACCAAATTTATCTTCCAATGAAGCCTTGATTAAATTTACACAACTTTGACAATTAATATTTTTAGTTTTTATAATCATTTATTCTCCTTTTTCTCTGTATTCATATTTATGAGAGTGAAAAATTTTATTTTTTATCAATTTAAAGCCCATTTTTTCATAAAGCATTTTTGCATTTATATTTTCATCTTCTACGATTAATGAAAGCTTTTTACCATTTTTTAAAGCTTCATTGAAAGCACATTCAATCAATTTCTTAGCAATGCCTTTTCCTCTTGCTTTTTCATCCACACAAATACTATCTAAATAAAACTCATTTTCACATTCTTTTAAAACTTTTTCATTAATTCCTAAAAATTCTAAATGCTCATTTAAAGGCTTATCTAGTTCATCGGCCAAAGCCCCATCATAACAACAAATCGCACCTAAAATTTCCCTATCTTCTTCATAAACATATATATTTTCATAGCTTAAACGATTATTTTCTTGAGTGAAGAAATTTTCTAAAACCTCTATGGCTTTTTGATGATCATTATAACCACTAAGTTTGTATATAAAATGATCCATTGCTAAAGCAAGCAATTGTATGCATTTTTTAACATCATCTTTTCTAGCTTTTCTGATCACTCTTTTACTCCTTTAAAATCAAATTTAGACTTCTTAGTTTATACTTTTAACTTTAAAACAATATAAGAAAGAGAGAATTTATGGGAAGAGCGTTTGAATATCGCAGAGCCTCTAAAGAAGCAAGATGGGATAAAATGAGCAAACTTTTTCCAAAACTTGCAAAGGCTATACAAGTAGCAGCAAAAGAAGGCGGAGCTGATCCTGATATGAATCCAAAGCTTCGTAGTGCCATAGCTACTGCAAAAGCTAATAATATGCCAAAAGACAATATCGATGCAGCTATTAAAAGAGCAAGTGGAAAAGATAGTGCTGATATTAAAAATATCCACTATGAAGGAAAAGCAGCACATGGAGCTTTAATCATTGTTGAGTGTATGAGTGATAATCCTACACGCACAGTGGCCAATGTAAAAGCGATTTTTAGCAAAAATGGTGGAGAAATTTTACAAAATGGCTCTTTAACTTTTATGTTTTCACATAAAGCTGTTTTTCATCTTGAAAAATATGATGGAGATTTAGAAGAACTTGAGCTTGAACTCATTGATGCAGGACTTGAAGAGCTTGAGCAAAATGAAGAGGAATTACTAATTATAGGTGATTACACTGCTTTTGGCGAGCTTAGCAATGCCATAGAAAAAAAAGGTTTAGTGCTTAAAAAAGCAGGACTTGAATATCTTGCTAACAATCCTGTAAATTTTAGCGAAGAACAACTTCTTGATATTGAAAAATTGCTTGATAAATTAGAAGATGATGATGATGTACAAGCAGTTTATACTAATATAGAATAGGATCAAAAAATGCTTAAAAAAATCGACACAAAAAATGCAAAAAAATACAATTTTGCTATCATTAGCACCGAAAAAGGTGATATGAAATTAGAATTATTTCCTGATGAAGCACCACAAACTGTGTGTAATTTTGCCAACTTAGCCAATGATGGTTTTTATGATGAGCTTGTTTTTCACCGCGTGATTCCAAATTTTGTGATACAAGGTGGTTGTCCTTATGGTATAGGCTCAGGTGGCCCTGGCTATGAGATAGAATGTGAATGTGACGATCAAAAACACAAGCACTTAAGAGGTAGCTTATCTATGGCTCACGCTGGCAGAGATACAGGCGGATCGCAATTTTTCATTTGTCACAGCCCGCAGCCTCATTTAGACGGAGTGCATACTATCTTTGGGCAAATTAACCCTGAAGATAAAGAAAGTTTGGAAGTACTAGATAGCATTAGAGCAGGAGATAAAATCAAAACTATCCAAATTTTAGAAAAACTTTAATTTTACATCTCCTTAAAATTGTGCTATGATTTTTAAGGAGATTAATTATGCATTTTATTTTTATTTGTATTCATCTTATTTGCGCTGTATTTTTTATAGCCTATGTATTTTTTGATGTATGTGTTTATCGCTTTGCTTATCAACACGCAAACAAAGAAGATTGTGATAAAATTAAAAAAGCTTATACTAAATCAAGTATTTTTATTTTTGCTGGTATTTTTATCTTACTTTTACTAAGTGGATTTTATCTTTTGAGCTTTTATGAATTTAACTCTTTTTGGGATTTTTTTGCGAGTAATTTTGGCATATTTTTATTTATCAAACTTTTATTATTAATAACAATGCTAGCTTTGACTTTTTATTCTTTATTTTTTATAAAAGTTTTAAAAAGAAAAGATCCTTTAAAATCTCACTTGATTGCATTGATTTTATGTATTTTAATAATCATTTGCGCAAAAGCCATGCTATATTTTTAAAACATTAAAACTAAGCTTATATCATTAGCTTAAAAAATAAAGGTTATTTATGCTTGGTGATATTATAGATTTTTTACTCACTCTTGCAAAAGATTGGGGTTATTGGGGGATTATTTTTCTTATGTTTGTAGAAAGTTCCTTTTTTCCTTTTCCCAGCGAAGTAGTGATGATACCTGCTGGATATTTAGCCCATCAAAACGAACTTAACTTTTGGCTATGTCTGCTTTGTGGGACTTTTGGAGCTCTTTTAGGAGCTTTGCTTAATTATTATTTATGTTATTTTTTAGGACGGGAAGTTCTTTTGAAAATATGCAAATATTTTGGAGTTAATGAAGCAAAATTTGCTCAATTTGAAGCCTTTTTTAACAAACATGGTGAGATATCAACCTTTAGTGGTAGATTAATCCCTGGTTTGCGTCAGTATATTTCTTTACCCGCAGGATTAGCAAGAATGAATTTGAAAAAGTTTATATTTTATACTAGTTTAGGGGCTGGAATTTGGTGTTTGATTTTGCTTATATTAGGCTATGTTTTAGGTAAAAATGAAGATTTAATCAAAGAATATTTGCATTTTGTTATTGTAGCTTGTATTATTTTTGCTACTATGATTGTGGCTATTTATATCTATATCCAAAAAAGAAAAAAGATATCTTAAAATTTCAATTTTAAATACCTAGTTTCATTAGCTAGGTATTTTATTATTTCCTTTAATTTAATATATATTTTCTAAAAACATTTAAATTTATATGATTTTATATTTGATTTTTGATAAAATCTTATAAAAATTATTTCAAAGAAAAATGTTATGCAAAAGCCATCTATTCAAAATTTAACAGATTTTTTAATCGAATACATCAGTGTTTTTCTAAGTGCTGGAACCTACACAGCAAGAGTGGCAAAGTGCGTTGGAAGAATAGCTAATGCATATGGTTATGAGATTAACATGAATTTTTTCTTTCATCATACCACGCTAAATATTTTTGATAAAGATGATAATTCCATACAAAGAACCTATATCATACCTAATAAGCACAATCATATTAATTTTAAACTTATTTTAGAACTTAGTGCATTAAGCTGGCAAATTCATGATCATAAATATAACCTAGAAGAAGCTAAATTTTCTCTTATAAAACTCAAACAAAGCACAAGAAATCCTTTTTTAGCGAATTTATTTTTAGTTTCAGTGGCAAACTCAGCATTTTGCAAGCTATTTGGAGGAGATTTTTATGGTTGCTTATTTGTATTTTTAGCTACTTTAGTAGGTTTTAGCTTAAGAGTTTTACTCACTAGAATAAAAATTGATTTAAGAATTCAATACATTATTTGTTCTTTTTTATCCTCTTTTATTGTATTTTTTGGGGTGGATTTAAAGCTTGTACAAGAAGCTAATGTTGCTTTAGGTTCTAGTATATTGTATTTAATTCCTGGGGTTTATTTTATAAACTCCGTTATAGACATTTTAAAAGATCATATACTTATGGGACTTAGTCGTATTATAAGCGTAGCGATATTAGTATGTTGTATTGCCATTGGAATTTACACTACTCTTGGTATTAATGATTTTGGGATTTTAAGATGATTGATTATTCTTCTATACTTTGGGATATGTTTTTTGCAGCTTTAACAGGTTTTGGTTTTGCTTATGTGTGTAATCCACCCTTTAAAACACTCATACTCTCAGCCATATTAGCCGCTATAGCTCATGGTATGCGCTTTACCTTGATGGGATATTTTGGCTTTCAAACCTTGGCTATTGCAACCTTTATAGCTTCTTTTAGTATAGGCTGTCTTGGTTTATTTTTAGCTAAGATTTTTAAAACACCTGCTGAAATCATAGCTTTTCCCGCTCTCATTCCTATGATACCTGGAATTTAT
Organism: Campylobacter sp. LMG 7929; assembly: GCF_024723595.1. Taxonomy (NCBI): domain Bacteria; kingdom Pseudomonadati; phylum Campylobacterota; class Epsilonproteobacteria; order Campylobacterales; family Campylobacteraceae; genus Campylobacter; species Campylobacter sp. LMG 7929. The sequence continues at coordinate 40,448 of NZ_JANQCY010000011.1, forward strand.
GCATATAAGGCCATATTGTATTTAATTTCTTTTATACGCTCAGAAGATATTAGCGAAAAGACTAATTTCTTGATTCAATTTTTTGATCATTTTTTTACAACACTTTCAGTAACACTAGCCTTAGCAGTAGGAGTAAGTGTGACTTTGCTTTTATTTTTTGAGCAAAGCTTTATGATGACAAGAAGTATTAAAAAAAGTAAAAATCACGATCAAAATTAATCGTGATTCATTTTATTTTTTGCTTCTATCCCCATAAGCGCAAAAGCTGTTTTAATACTTAAAGCACATACGGCAAAAAGTTTTAAAAGTTCATCTTCGTTATCTGAACCAACTACTTTATTTTCATTATAAAATTTATGAAATAAAGAAGCTAAATTTTTTAAATAATCAGGAATTTTTTGCAAGGCTCTTGACTCAAATGCGTCATTAAGCACTGCTTTTAAATTTAAACTTTCAAATAAAAGATTCATGCCATCTTCATTCAAACTCTCAAATTTAGCATGCATAACATCATCTACACTCTTACCGGCTTTAGCAAATACTTGATGAATTCTTGCATGAGCATAATTAATATAATACACGGGATTAGAACTATCTTCTTTTTTAAACTCGTCTACATCAAACTCTAAATGTGTATCACATTTTTTACTAATAAAAATATATCTTAACACATCACTACCAAGCTCTTCTAAAACATCACCCATTAAGATGAAATTTCCTGCTCTTTTGCTCATTTTATAAGGCTCACCATTTTTTAATAATGAAACCATTTGCGCTAAGATAATTTCAAGATTTTGACTATCATGACCTAAAAATTCCATAGCAGCTTTCATTCTAGCTATATAACCATGATGATCAGCTCCCCATATATTAATACACTTATCATAACCGCGGCTCATTTTATCTTTATGATAAACTATATCAGCAGCTAGATAAGTTCCTTTTCCATCATCTTTAATAATCACACGATCTTTTTCATCGCCTTTAGCACTTGATGCAAGCCAGATTTTACCATCTTGTTCATAAGTACCACCATGCTCTTTTAAAGCTTTTAAGGTATTTTCTAATTCATTATAATAACTCGTTTCGCTCACATAAGTATCAATAAATATCTTAGCATCGGCCAAATTTTGCTTGATAATTTTAAGCATTTTATCCTTAGCCCAAAGTGCTAATTGCGGAATGTTTTCTTCTACAAAGAAATCTTTTTCAAAATCAACAAAAGCTTCTTTTGCTACATCTACGATATATTCGCCTTTATAATACTCATCAGGATATTGAACTTGCTCTTTTAAACAATGCTCTTTTACTGCAAGTAATATAGAAAGACCTAAAAGATAAATTTGATTACCCGCATCATTGACATAATATTCTGTATCAAATTTATACCCTAAATGCCTAGCAACCCTAGTTAAAGTATCGCCAAAAATAGCCCCTCTAGCATGTCCTATGTGTAAAGGTCCTGTCGGATTTGCACTCACATATTCAAGTAAAAAACTCTGCTCTTTTTTATCATCTTTTGCAAAATTTTCACTATCGCCCAAAGCTTGCGTAGCCAAAGAATTTAAAAAAGTTTTTGAAAGTTTAAAATTTACATAACCATTTAAAGCCTCTACACTTTCAAAACAATCACAATTTTTTAACTTAGCAACAATATCATTGGCAATTATCATAGGATTTTGCTTTAATTCTTTAGCCAAAGAAAAAGCCAAAGGCGTGGCAAAATGAGCTAGATTTTTATTCTTGGGATTTTCTAAGATAAAATCTCTTCCTAGTTTTTCTTTAATTTCTTTATAAACTAAAGTTTTCAATGTATTGCCTTAAGCTTTTTTTACTTCTTCGTTATTTTCTTTTACAAGAACATCTTTTTCATTGATTTTTTCAATTTTTTGCGCGTCTTCTTGAACGATTTTTTTATCATCTTCTGTGTTCATTTCATCTTTAAAAGTTTTAATACCTTTTCCTAAGCCTTTAGCAAGCTCTGGAATTTTTTTTGCACCAAAAAGTAACACTACTATAAGTAATATAATCAACCATTGAGTTCCGCTTGGCATATGCATTTTATTCTCCTTTATTCCATTGAATTTGAATTTGTTTTAAATCATGTTTTGTACTTTTTAATTTTGAAGCTTCAAAAACCGCTTCTAACTCCCTATAGCTTTTTTCAAGATCATCATTTATGATTAAAAAATCATATCGATCTAAATAAGCCATTTCATCACTAGCATTTTCCAATCTTTTGCTAATATCTTCTATTTTATCAGTATTTCGCTTAAGCAATCTTTTTTCAAGTTCTTTTTTATTTTTAGTTGTAATAAAAACAGAAGTAATATATTCAGGCATTTTTTCTTTAGCTATACAAAAACCTTGCACATCGATATCAAAAATGACACTTTTACCCTCTTGTAATGCTTTTTTCACAGGGATTAACGAAGTGCCATAATAATTTTTATGCACCAAAGCCCATTCTAAAAAATCACCTTTTTCTATACCTTGTTTAAATTCTTCTTCGCTAATAAAAAAATAATCTACTCCATTTTTTTCATTTTCTCTAGGAACTCTTGTTGTGCTTGAAATAGAAAAATAAATATTATCTTTTTCTCTAAAAAGCCTTTGAAGCAAGGTACTCTTCCCTGCTCCACTTGGCCCTGAGATGATTAAAATTTGGCCACTCAATGTTTATCCTCATCAAAGCTTATGTTAATGTTTATATTCATTTTCATGCCTTTTAAGGCTGCTTTTAAAGTATCATCAGTAATACTCGAAGTGATAGTTTGAGCTATGCTTTTACTAAGCTCATTTACCATTTCATCTTCTTGTAAATTCTCTGCTTTTTCTTCAGTGTTTACCTTGCTTATTTCTTCCTTTTCTACAATAGCTGGAGCAAGTTCTTCTCCTAAAGCTAACATAATATCATTTTCGTTTAAATTTGCAAATTCATCTTGCGTTTCATCTAAAACTTCACTCATATCTTCCTCTATATTTTCCTCATTCACATCGGCTTGTGATTTCATTTGTAAATCTTCACCCTCACTTAAATCCTGCATATCAAAATCACTCATTAAATTCTCATCAATATCACCAAATTCTTCATCTAGTTCATCAATAGCAGCTAATTCTTCTTTTATTTTATCTTGAGTGCTTAACTCCTCTTCTGGTTGAAAATCATCTATACTTTCATCTTCAAAAACCTCTTCTACTAAAGGTTCATTTTCTTCTGCAACACTATCATCATCTTTTGCTTCACCAATAAATTGAGCATCTTCAGGTAAATCATCAAAACTCATCTCTTTTTCGCTCATTTCTTCAACCATAGGTAAATCATCAAGAGAATCAAATTCGGCGGGGTTTTCTTCTATATTTTCTTCTATATTTTCTTCTATATTTTCTTCTATATTTTCTTCTATATTTTCTTCTATATTTTCTTCTATATTTTCTTCTATATTTTCTTCTATATTTTCTTCATGTTGTTCATCTACTAATGTTAACTTATCATCTAATTCCTTGTCAATATCAGCTTCATTTGATAATTTAGATTTATCTTCAGCTTCTAATGAATTATCTAAATTTTCTTCAAAAAAATCTTCTTGCAGATTTAAATCATCTTCACTTAAACTTTCTTCATGCTCAGACAAATCAATACCAGCCAAAAGTTCATTTCCATCTAAAGGCATATCTTTATCAATTAAAACATCCTCATCAAAACTCAATTCATCTTCTTCTAAAGTACTATCCTTACTTTCACTTAAAGTTTTTTCATTACCCAAAAGTTCTATAAAATCAGTCGGTAAAAAAGGCTTATATAAACACTCTACGCCTTCTACTTGCTCTTGGTTTCTAGGCAATAAATAAATCAATCTATTGCATTTACTTTTCAATTCATCTAAATTAGCTTCAATATCATGATCTATGATGATAATATCATAAAATTCTTCAAGCTCTTCGGTACTTGCAAGCTCTTCAAATTCATAACCTAGTTTTTGAACCCCCAAGCTAATTAATTTTGAAACAGCTACATTAGAATTTATCAGCACAACCTTCATCTGTCATCTCCCAAGTTAAAGAAATGTATTATTTTAAAACATTTTTAATTATTTATTGCTTATATATTGAAAAACAATAACTCCATATGCTCAAAACTTTTTAACATTAAATTTTTAAAATACTGCATCATGATGAGTAAAATAGCAATAAGCACTGCAAAAGATAAAAATATCTTGATAGGATAACCCACCACTAAAAGATTAAATTGTGGCATAGTTTTCATAAGCATACCAAAAATAACATCTGATAATAAAGATATTGCTAAAATAGGAAAAGCCATAGAAAAACCGAGCACAAAAATATTTACCATAGCTTTATTCAAATAAAGCATTAAATTCTCATGCGGATAAAATCCACCCAAACTAATATAATCTAACGAACTAGATATAAAAAGCAATACCAAATGATGACCATCAAATGCTAAAAAAACCAACAATGCAAGCAAATTTAAAACTTGAGAAATTACTGGAGTATTAGCACCTGTAGCTGGATCTAAAATACTAGCCATAGAAAAACCCATGGTAAAAGAAATTTGCTCACCTGCCATTTGTAAAATGGCAAAAATCATTTGTAAAATTAAACCTGCAACCATCCCAAAAAGCACTTCACTTAAAAGATACAAAATAAAAAAAGAATCAGGTGTATTATTTTCAAGTTTTGCCAAAGGATATAAAAACATTGTTAAAAATAAAGCTAAAGTTGTTTTTACTACCAAAGGTATACTATTGTGAGAAAAAAAAGGGAAAAATACTATTAATCCACTCATTCTGGCAAATAAAAGCATGAAAATTACAACATTTTCATCGCCTAAATATTTAACAAATTCCATAATTACTTAAATGATAAATCCTATCACATTTTTTAGCAAGTTCTTGATCGTGAGTTACAAAAACTAAAGCTGCATTATTTTCTTTGACATAACCAATCAAAATATCTAACACATTTAAAGCATTTTTAAAATCTAAATTACCAGTAGCCTCATCAGCAAAAATGATTTTTGGTCTTTTACTTAAAACTCTAGCTATACTTACTCGTTGCTGCTGTCCACCACTTAATTTTGTGATCTTTTGATTCATTAAATCAACAATATCAAGTTTTTTTAATAACTCATAATCGATATTTTGCCTACTCAAAATACTTGCAAGCTCTATATTTTCAAAAGCTAAAAAACCTTTAAATAAATAATGCATTTGAAAAATAATCCCAAAATCTTTTCTACGAATTTCTAATAAAGCTTCATCGTTTAAGGAATACAAATCCTGATTATTATAAAAAACTTTTCCTGATTGAGGTTTTAACAAGGTAGATAAAATATGCAAAAGAGTAGATTTGCCACACCCACTACTTCCACATATTGCAATACAATCTTTTGCATTTAAAGTAAAATTTAGATTTTCAAAAAGCGGAATATCAAAACTATGGCTTAAATTTTCCGCTTTTAAAAGTTCCATTTTTAACCAATTTGCGCAGCAACTTCAGCAGCAAAATCTTCAGTTTTCTTTTCTAAACCTTCGCCCACTTCAAAACGAATAAATTCTACTATTTTAATAGTTCCACCAAATTCTTTTTCTTTTTCTGCAATTACTTGCTCGACAGTTTTTTTATCATCCATCGCATAAAACTGTCCCATTAGGGTAAGTCTACCATCAAGCTGAGAATTATCCGCTATAAAGCTATTTAGTTTACCTGGGATGATGTTAGGCCAAATTTTTTCTGGTTTTCCTTGTGCTTGAAGTTCAGCTTTAATAGCTTCTTCAGCTTCTTGGATTATCTCTTGAGTTAATTGCTTTCTACTTGCAAATTTTGGAATTTTAAGCTCTGGCTTATTAGGATCTTTCAATCTTCTTCTTTCTTCGTTTTCTTTTTCCAACTCTGCAACTAAAGCTTTATATTCATTTTCTACAAAATCCATATCAAGCTCTTCATAAGATAGATAACTTGGTTTCATTGCAGCAATATGCATACAAAGGTGTTTTAAAAATTCTCCACATTTATTAGCCGTAGCTTCACTATCACAAGCTGCAGCAATAATAACACCCACGCGTCCATTAGAATGAACATAACCATTTACCGCTCCACTAGCTCCAGCTTTTACAGTAGCAAATCTTCTTACAACTAAATTTTCACCTATAGTTGCAATTTGATTTTTTAAATATTCTTCAAATTTAACACCATTAATCTCACTTGAATGCAACTGCTCAACATTTTGAAGGCTTTTAGCTTGAATATGTGCTGTTGTATCTTTTGTTAAAGCAATAAATTGTTCATTTTTAGCAACAAAATCAGTTTCTGAATTGATTTCACTTACAGTTGCGCATTTTAAATCATCGCTTACTTTTACACTTACCAAACCTTCAGCAGCTAAACGATCGGCTTTTTTATCAGCTTTTCCAAGTCCTTTTTCTCTTAAAAGTTGCACTGCTTTTTCAAAATCACCATCTGTGTCTTTTAAAGCATTTTTACAATCCATCATACCTGCGCCAGTACTTTCGCGCAGTTCTTTTACCATTTGTGCAGTGATTTCAGCCATTATTCTTTATCTCCTTCAAAATCTTCTTCACTCATAGCTTCTTCTAAAACTTCTTTTTTTTCTTCTTCAGAGATTGGTTGTTCTTCATTTACTTCGCCATCTTGCTCTCTTAAAGCTTTACCTTCATTGATTGCTTCAGCCATTTCTTGGCAGAAAAGTTGAACTGAACGAATCGCATCATCATTTCCTGGAATTGGGAAATCTACTAAGTCAGGATCGCAGTTTGTATCTAGTGGAGCAACCACAGGGATTTTTAATCTATTAGCTTCTTGTACTGCAATTTTTTCTTTAACAGTATCGATAACAAAAATCATATCAGGTTGAGTTTTCATATATCTAATACCACCAAGATATGCTAATAACTTTTCTTTTTTTCTAGTAAGCATTAAAGCTTCTTTTTTGGTTAAAAGCTTAATGCTTCCATCTTCTTCCATTTTTTCTATAACTTCTAATTTTCTAATCGATTGGCGGATAGTTCCAAAATTAGTCATCATACCACCAAGCCATCTGTGATTTACATAAGGCATACCGCATTTTTCAGCATATTCTTTAATCGCTCCACCAGCTTGTTTTTTAGTACCAACAAATAAAATTGTTTTACCTTCTGCAGCAGCATCGCGAACGATATTATATGTGTATCTAAAATATCTAAGTGTTTTTTGTAAATCAATTACATAGATACCTTTTCTTTCTCCAAAAATAAATTTTTTCATTTTTGGATTCCATCTTCTTGTTTGGTGTCCAAAGTGTACACCACACTCTAATAAATCTCTCATGCTTACCATGAAATTCTCCTTGAAATAAAATAATTAGGTTTATTCCTCCGCATTCTTTAACCCATAAGCAACCTAATAAGGAAATTAATGCGTGTGAAATGAAAGAATATTATATCAAATTTTATTTTATATTTAGCTTATTATTGAAGAAAAAGAACGCCACAAGGCGTTCTTTGGGTAAATTAGTGTAGTTTAGACCAAACTGATCTTTTCCAGCCTATAGCAAAAATACTTAAGATAGCAAAGAATATCATGATATAAATTCCTGTTTGCTCTCTTTCTTCTTTTTTACTATCACCAACTTTTTCAAGATAATTAATAACTTGAGTTTGTGCTTTTTCATTCAAACCAACTCTTGGCATAGCAGTTCCATGAATTTTCTTTTGAGGTTCATTGATGAAGATTTCAAGATAATGTGCACCTTTAGAACGAATCATCATAGATAAATCTGGAGGTGTCATACCAAGATAATTTTTTAAATCACTCATATTTGAGCTTGAAACAAAGCCATCATATTTTACATCATGGCATCTTCCACAAGCATTTTCAAATGTATGTTTGTTTTTAGCAAAATCAAACTCTTTTGCAATTAAAGCTGTTTTTGCTTGCTCTGAAAGCTCTTGATTTTTAGCATATTTTTCCTCTAAATCAGCTTTTAATTTTGCATCAAATTCTTTTTCATATTCACTAGCTGTATTTTTAAAGAATGCAATTAAATCTGCTAAATCTTGATTATCTTGTGTTTCATCGCCACTTAAAGGATAAGCAGGCATTAAGAATGGATTTTCATCATTAAATTTATGTGAAATTTGTAAAGCTTTAACTGGATCAACAATCAATGCTGCTAAAAATTTCTCATCATAGATAGCACCTGCATCACTCAAATCAGGAGGCGTTACACCCAAAGAAGAATCTGTAATAGTAGCAGGAATTCCGACAGCTTTCACACCATGGCATGCAATACAATTTCCTTCAAAAAGCTCTTTTCCTTTTTGTGCATTACCTTTACTAAAATCAATTTTTGCGATTTTTTCCCATAATTGCTTAGTGGCTTCTTCTTGACTTTTTGCAAGCTCTAATGCTTTTTGAGCATTAGCTATAGCTTTTTCACTTCCTGAAGCATTAGCATCCACTGCTGCTTTTTCTTTTAAAGCAACTTCACCTTTGGTAAATTCTGCATCAGCTTTTGCAAAGTCAAAATTAACTGGAGTTGAAGGAGGATTCATCACTGAATGCGCGTAAGGCTCAACCCCCCAATAAACTAAACCTGTGAAAAAGACAACTACAAAAAATATTTTTAATTCTCTCATTATTAGCCCCTTTTTCTTTCCATGATAGTAATAATTGGCAAGACTACTAACAATAATAGTAAAAATACCATAGAAGCGTAAAATCCTATCCAAGCATTAATTCCTGTTGGAGGAAGTTTTCCATAAACTGTTAGTACAATTAAATCTATCAATAATACCCAAAACCATACAAAAAACATCGGTCTTTCATGTGCTGGTTTTACAACATCACTTCTATCAAGCCAAGGTAATAAGAAGAAAATAATTTGTGCTATACCAAATGCTGCAAGCCCTATATCAAAAGCTTTAATGCTTCCAACATCAAAGAAAAATCCTCTTAAAACTTCATAACTCCATAAGAAATACCATTCAGGATAAATATGAGGAGGTGTTTTTAAAGAATTTGCTGGGTCAAAGTTGATTGGATCCATTGCAAAATTGAATTTAAAACATACCAAGTAAAAGAAGAAAATCATAAATAGCGCAATATACATAAAATCTTTAGCTAAAAATCCTGGCCAAAAAGGAATAACTTTAGAACCTTTTGTATCACCTGCTAAATATTTTTCAGCTTCTAAATCAAAATCAATTTCTTCTGAAATTTCATTATTTACATGAGGAATTCTTAAAGAATAAAAGTGAAATGCAATAATTGCTAAAATCACGATAGGCAATAAACATACATGCAACATAAAAAATCTAGTTAAAGTTGGATCTGAAACTGCAAAATCTCCTCTTATCCAAATAACCAACGCATCACCTATAAAAGGAATTCCACCAAAAAGTTGAGTAATAACTTGAGCAGCCCAAAAACTCATTTGCCCCCAAGGCAACATATATCCACTAAATGCTTCTGCTGAAAATACAACAAATAAAAGCATACCACTAATCCAAATCATTTCACGGCCTCTTTTATAAGAGCCATAATAAATTCCTGTTAACATATGGATATATATGATTAAAAATACAACCGAAGCAGCCACACCGTGCATATGACGCCAAAGCCACCCATACTCCACTTCTTGCATGATAGTTTTATTTACGCTATCAAAAGCCAAAGCTACATCTGGCTTGTAATACATTACTAAAAATAAACCTGAAATAAATAAAATAGCAAAAAGAGTAGTTAAAATAACACCCATTGCCCATAAGAAGTTAATTTGTTTTGGTATCCAATATTGAGCCATTAAAACATTAAAAAGCTTATTTACCGCTAATCTTTGATCAAGCCAATCTACAATACCATTTGCTTTTTTTATCTGTGCCATATTAAGCCTCCGCGATCATTTTTTTATATTCTGGACCTTCTTCGCCTAATACTAATTTTGTTCCATCAATTCTAAAAGGAGGAATATCCAAAGGTCTTGGAGGAGGACCAAATACATTTTTACCACTGGTGTCAAATTCACCACCATGGCAAGCACACTTAAATAATTTTTCGCTTGGAGCGTAAGCTGGAATACAGCCTAAATGCGTACAAAGACCAATAACTACAGTATAAGCAACATCACCTACAACAACATCTCTATTGCTATCTTTTGCCATATCTGCATCTTTTTTTAAGATAAATATAGGCTTCTTACGCCATTCAATTGTTCTAAGCTCGCCCTCTTTCATGCCAGAAAGATCTACAGTAGTAATACCTGCTGCTTTTACACTTGGGAGTGGATCCCATGTTTTTTTCATTGCAACTAATGAAAAAGCACCACCCACAGCAGCTACCGTTCCAAAGGCAAAGCCCATAAAGCTTCGTCTACTTTCAGATGTAGCCATTTTACTTCCTTTGTTTTGATTTTTTTGTAAAACTTAGCAGTTTATCTAAAAAATGATAAATTTTTTCTTTGGTATAAAAAGCTTAATTTAAGATATATGGATATTTATTTAAAAACAAAAATAAATGTTTGTTTTAAATCATAACAATAGATAAATTTATTATTATCTATTGTTTTTTCATTTTGATATAAATATGTAAAATATCCAAAGCAGCAGGAGTAATACCGCTAATTTGCGAAGCAGCAAAAATAGTCGGTGGATTAAATTTTTGCAGTTTTTCTACTACTTCATTACTCAATCCACTCACACTTTTAAAGTCAAAATTTTCAGGGATTTTCAAATCATTTAAATTTTTCATTTTTTCAATTTGTGCTTTTTGCATTGCAATATAATGATAATATTTTGCTTCATTTAAAATTTCATTTAAAGAATACTCATCCATATTTTTAAACATTTCATCCAAAGCTTTTAATTTTTCTATATTAAAACTAGCTCTTGCAACAATTTTTTGCAAACTCACTATTGAAGTAATCTTTTCCTCTTCAATGCTTTGTAAAAATTCATTATTTTGCTTACTTGGTGTCCATGTAGTTTGAAGTAAAAACTCAAGTCCTTTATCAACATTTTGTTTTATATTATCAATATATGTATAATCTTCTTGACTTAAAAGTTTAAAATTATATCCATATTCTCCAAGTCTTAAAATGGCATTTTCTTCTCTTAAGAGCAGTCTATACTCAGCTCTTGAAGTAAACATTCTATAAGGCTCTTTAGTGCCTTTCATCACTAAATCATCAATCAACACCCCTATATAAGCCTCATCACGCCTTAATACAAAAGGATCTTTTTCATCAATTGCTAAAACCGCATTCACTCCTGCCATAAAACCTTGCGCAGCAGCTTCCTCATAACCAGTGGTTCCATTAATTTGCCCAGCACAATATAAATTTTTAATCTTTTTGGTTTCTAAAGTATGTTTTAGTTCTGTTGGGTCTATATAATCATACTCTATAGCATAGCCAAAACGCGTGATTTTAGCATTTTCAAAACCTTTTATACTTCTTAGCATTGCAATTTGCACTTCATAAGGAAGCGAGGTAGAAAAGCCGTTGATATAATATTCAGTCGCATCTTTAGTTTGTGGTTCTATAAATAAATGATGACTTTCTTTATCACCAAAACGATTAATCTTATCTTCTATAGAAGGACAATATCTTGGTCCTATACCTTCAATTTGCCCTGTAAAAAGCGGAGCACGGTAAAAATTACTTTTTATAATCTCATGTGTTTTTAAATTTGTTCTTGCTATATAACATGGAAGTTGATTGGGCTTGAAATTTTTTGTTTTAAAGCTAAAAGCTTTAGGATTTTCATCTCCAGGTTGAATTTCTAAAACACTAAAATCAATACTTTTAGCATCAACCCTTGGGCAAGTTCCTGTTTTTAATCTTCCTACTTTTAAACCACTTTGTTTTAAGTAATCTCCCAAATTTACAGATGCAAGCTCGCCTACCCTACCTGCTTGAAGCTTGGTTTCACCTATATGGATAAGTCCATTTAAAAAAGTTCCTGTTGTCAGTATGATTTTTTTGGCAAAATATGTATTTTCTAAATTAGTTTTAACGCCCTTAACTTCATCATTTTCTATAAGCAAAGACAAAGCTTGCTCTTGAGAGATTTCTAAATTTTCAAGTTTTAAAAGCATATTTCTAGCACAAATTCTATAAGCATCCATATCAATTTGCGCTCTACTTCCGCGCACTGCAACACCTTTGCTTTCATTTAAGATTCTAAATTGAATTCCAGCCTCATCGGTAATTTGCCCCATAAGTCCACCCATAGCATCAAGCTCTTTTACCAAATGTCCTTTTGCTAAACCACCTATAGCAGGATTACAACTTGCAGCACCAATTTGCTCGATTAAAGTAGTTAAAAGTAAAGTTTTTTTACCTATTCTAGCAGCAGCAGCACTAGCTTCAACTCCAGCATGCCCACCACCTATTACGATTATATCATACATATTTTGACCTCATTTTTATAAAAAAGGCAAAAATTATATAATATTTTTTAAAATAAAACACTAAAAATACTTTTTAAAATTTAAAAGTTTTAGATAAAATCTCGTAAAAAATTAAAGGTATTGAATGTTTAATGGATTAATCCGCGAATTAGCCTTTGTCAAATCATATCAAAACAACACTTTAAGATTAAAAGCAAACTACAAACCAAAACTAGGCGATAGTATTGCTGTCAATGGTGCGTGTTTGAGCGTAACAAAACTTTTTGATGATGGTTTTAACCTTGAACTTTCTTATGAAACAAGAACTCACATAGCTATTGAAAATTTAAAAGATTATGTACATATTGAACCTGCACTAGCTTATGGCGATAGAATAGATGGACATTTAATGCAAGGACATATTGATGGTATAGGTGAAATTACTAATATTTCTAAAAAAGAAAACGGAGTTGATTTTTATATTAAATGTCCTGATGATATACAAATTTATATGGCAAATAAAGCAAGTGTAGCCATAGATGGAGTGAGCTTGACTATCAATGAAGTTTTAAAAGATGGTATTCGTTTAACTATCATTCCTATAACCTTTAATGAAACCTTGTTTAAAAACCATACCATAGGAAGACGCGTGAATATAGAAAGTGATCTTTTAGCAAGATATATACACAGACAATTAAATTATAAAAAAGAAATTTCATGGCAACAAATAGACAAGATTACATCACTTTATTAGAAAATGATTTTGCAAAAGCTTTTGTAGCCTTTGATCAAGATTATAATATTTTTAGAGCAAAAATTTATGATAATATTTTTCCTTGGGAAAATTCAATAAAAAAGTGTATATTTTTAAATCAAATTCATTCTAACATCATCACTCATTATAATAAAGATTTTCACTTAAATGCTGATGGAATAATTAGCAATGAAAAAAATATAGCTTTGTGTATTTTAAGTGCTGATTGCTTACCTTTACTTTTATATGATGATGAAAATAAAGCCGTAGCAGCTTTACATTCGGGTAGAAAAGGTTGCTTTGAAAACATCTTAAAAGAAGCTGTTTTAAAAATGCAAAAAAGCTTTAACACTCAAACCAAGAATTTAAAACTCATTATTTCAGCAGGAATTTGTGCTAAAAATTATGAAATTAATGGCGAGGTTTTAAACTACAGCAAAGAAAAATTTGCACCTTTTTTACATGAAAATAAGCTTGATTTAAAAGCATTAGTTAAATTTCAAGCAAAAGAATTAGGTGTTAGTGATATTTTTGATATCAATCTTTGCACCTTTGATGATAAGAGATTTTTTTCTTATAGAAAAAACCAAACTCCAAAGCGCATTGTTAGCGTGATTTATTTAAAGGATTAAAATGTATGAAGTAAAAAATTTGCTTACTTTAAAAATTTTACAAAAGGCTAGAGAATTTGGTGATAATGACTTAAGCAGCGAAGTTTTAATCACTCAAATGCTAAATCATACCTCACAAACTCTAAATCAAAACGATACTAAAAATTTAAATGAATTTATCACAACACTTATAAATGCCAAAGAAAAGGCTAAAATGAGCAATAAATAATTTTAATTTTTCCAAGTTAAAATAAATTTTGTTCCTTTATTTAGCTCACTTTCTACTTTTATGTTAATGTTATGATCTTTACAAATTTTATCCACTAAAGAAAGCCCTATACCAAAACCACCTTGATTTTCATTAAATCTCGAATAACGCTCAAAAATGTTGGCCAAATTTTCCTTTGCTATACCACAGCCACTATCTTCTATTATAAGTCTTTGCTCCAAAAGCATTATTTTGATATGTCCATTTTTTACATTATATTTTATAGCATTATTAATAAGGTTATCAAACATTTTAAAAAACTGCTCTTTATTGGCATAAATTTTTCCATCATCTTTCAAGCTAAGTTCTAAGTTGATATTTTTTTGCTCCAAAAATATCTTAAAATATTCCATTCTTTCTTTAATCAAATCTTTTAAAAATATCCAATCTTTTTTTGCTTCATAAGCTTGAGAAAAATTTAAAAAAGTTAAATCTGAATACAAATGACTCAAAGTCAAAGCAGCTATTTTTACACGCTTTAAAGCTTTAACTTCTTCAAAATTCTTTTTTCTTTCTAAACCTTCTACACTCATTAATATCGCACTAATTGGAGTATTAATCTCATGAGTGGTATCTTTTATAAAATTATTTAAAAATCTTATTCTCATTTCTAAAGGCTTGAGTGCAAATTTTAGTATAAAATAAGCCATTATACTTACAAAAATCAAAGAAAAAACCATAGCCAAAGCTACTTTAAATCTTATAAATCCAAGTTCTTTGGAGATATCATCACCTTGTACTAAAACCCTCAAACGATTAACATCACCTAAGACCTCCAAAGCATCTTGTCCTTGAGTATTTGCAAGCAATAAATTATTTAAATTCACATCAGCTACATAAATTAGAGTGTTATTATTATAAATATTTGCGTTATTAAGTTTAAAAAATGTTGTTTGAGCAGGCAAGTCAAGATTAGAAAAATAAACTTTTGTTCTATCAAATATTGCAAATTTTATATTAGAAATTTGAGCAATTTTTCTAGCACCTTTTTCTATAGGCTCAAAACGTAACTTTTCCATTTGTAAAATTACAAAACGATGTTCTTGTCTTAATTTTATGCTATGTTCGGCTATTAATTCTTCTATTAACTTTGCATACCATACGCCAAAAAGTACTATAAGAACACTTCCTATACTCACTAAATACAAAGAAAGAATTTGCCATGCAACGCGCTTGGCTTCATACATAACAATACCCTCTTCCTCTTTGGTTGACAATACTATCTTTACCTAAAATTTTTCGTAAATTTTTTACATAAGCTCTTAAGCTAAGTTCACTTGGCTCCTGATCATACTCCCAAATTTCTTCAAAAATACAAGCAGTATCTATAAATTTACCTTTATTTTTTAAAAGCAAAGATAAAAGCTTTAATTCTTTTAAAGGCAGAGTTAAAGGTTTATCGTCTTGATATAAAGTTTGCGAAACAAAAGCAAACTTAAAACCATTTCCCAAGTCTTCATAATCTTCATTTTTATGAGCAAAAGAACGCTTTAAAATAGCATTAATTCTTATTTTTAACTCCTGCAATTCAAAAGGCTTTTTAATATAATCATCACAACCGCTTTCAAAACCTTTTTGTAAATCCATAGTAGTATTTAATGAAGTCATAAAAATAGCTGGAGTATATTTGCCAGCTTCTCTTAAATTTTTAAGCACACTAAAACCATCACCTTGTGGAACTTTTACATCTAAAATCCATAAATCGAAATTTTTCTCATAAGCTTTATCTTGTGCATCTTGAGCATTATCCACTAAAGTAACTACAAAACCTTCTTCTTCTAAAAATTCACTAACAATTTCTCCTAAATTAATATCATCTTCTAACAAAAGAATTTGTGTAGCCATTTTTAAACCTTTTTATTATACTTTACTTAAAACATTATATTTTTTTTGTGTAAATTGAGTGTGAATTTAGCAGAATTCAAGTCTGATATTTATATAATCTAGTATTTTATATTTAAGGCTCTTATATTACCTGAATGGGATCAAAAATACAGCATTAATAATGAAAAAATTGATGAACAACATAAAAAACTTTTTGAACTTGCTGCTAGAGTTGAAGAAATTTCAGATAGACCAATTTATCAAGTCGAACTTAAAAAATAGTTGCTGATTTTTTTCACTATATTAAAATTCATTTTCAAGATGAAGAAAACTACATGGCTGAGATTAATTATCCTTACTTAAACCAACATAAACTCATGTATAAACAAATCACAAAATCTATAATAAAACTCATACAAAACATAAAAAGCACCAATGACCTAAAATAAAAATTATACATAATGGTTAATTCATGGCTTATAGAACATATCATTTAGCATGATATGATGATATAGTATTGGAAACAAAGTACGCAAATAAAAAATTCTTCAGATAGCTTTGAAGAAGAAAAACCAAAAATAAAAAATTTCTTATATCAATGCCAATGCGAAGGTAGAATTCATAAAGTTCCTTATGAAATTCTTTTAAAAATACAATATTCTAAAGTACAATTTAAATGTAAAAAATGCTCTACTAATTTAATTTTATGTAAAGAAAAAACCGAAATTTAATAAAAATTAATCATAATTTAAAATATTGTAAATTATAATACATCAAGAACTCTCCCACAAACCAAACAAGGGGTTTTAGTATGTTACCAAAATGGTGCGACAAATATAGTATTCACAATGAAGAAATCGACAAGCAGCACCAAAAACTTTTTGAGCTTGCTGCCAATGTTGAGATGATTTCGGATAAACCTATTCACAAAGGACAGATTAAATTTTTACTTGCGGATTTTTTCAATTACATGAAAGAACATTTTGCCGAAGAAGAAAAATATATGGCAAAAATAGGCTATCCTGAACTTGCTAATCATCAAAAAATTCATAAAAGTATCATACAATCCATGATAGATTTGATCCAAAATTTAAAAAGTACTAATGATTTAAAAGAAAAACTTAATATAATTGCATCCAAATGGCTTTTAGAGCATATTTTAAGAGAAGATATGAAAATAGAAAAATGGCACCAAGCCCAACTTAGCAAAAAAAACAAAAATACAAACCTAGGTGAATTGCAAGAATTTTATGAATACATTTGTTCTTGCACAGATAAAATTCATAAAGTTCCTTATGAAATTCATCAAAAAATACAAACAACTAACACAAATTATAAATGTAAAGCTTGCCAAGAAGCAGTAAGACCAAAATAAAGGCTAGACAATGAATAAAAGATACACTCTAATTCTTTCAGAAGAACTTTACGAGCGCTTAAATCAAACTGCAAAATTTTCTAAAAAGAAAAAGGCTGAAATTTTACGCAATGCTTTAGAAAACTATCTTGATGAAATGGAAGATTTCGTTCCTGCTATAGAGGCTTTAGAAGATTTAAAAGATGGAGATAGTAAAAAATTAGACAGTGTTATTAAAAAATTAAAATGCTAA